>DATJDE010000295.1:0-24066 GCA_035497595.1 Rhizomicrobium sp.
TGGTGCAGAAAACCGCCAAATATAATGACCCCGTCTGGGGCGATAAGGATGCGCGCAAAACGCGCAAAATTCGCCGCTTCAACGATCTTGAAGCCATGCACAGCCAGTCTCATGCCGTGCTCGATTTCATGGCCGGCAAGGATGTGGGGCTGGGCAGGCTGGGCACTTCTGCGCTCTTCCTGGGCGTGCGCTTTGCGCAATTCCAGTCCAAATCCAATATCGGCTTCAAATCCTTCCCCGATCCGCGCTACTCAACCATCGCCTACATCAACGATCCGGGCGCGCGTCATCATTCCTACTTTGGCCAGCAAAGCGCCGAGCGCAATTTCCGTGGGCTAGGCCCCGCACTGTCCTGGGAGAACGCAACGCCGCTGGTCACGACGGCCGATAAGGACAGCCTCACCTTCGACTGGGGCGTCAATGCCGCGCTGTTATTCGGGCGGCAAAAAGCAAACACCAGCCATCACACCAGCTCGCGCTACTTTTACGGCAGCCCCTACGCGCTGCCGCCGCCGCGAACCAGCCATAGCTTTCAAGCCAATGCCGACCGACGCTCAAAATCCAAGGTCGTGCCCAATGTCGGTGCCTTCGCCGGCCTCAGTGCCCGCTATTCCCATGCGAAGTTCAGCGTCGGCTATCGCGGCGATTTCTTCTTCGGCGCCATGGATGGCGGGATCGATGCACGCGATACCCGCAACCAGAGCTTCCACGGCCCCTTCGCCACGTTCAGTATTGGTCTTTGACGCCCATATTTCTTTTAGGTACATTTGCGCAAGCGGGCGGTGACACATGTCGCCGCCCGTTTTGCCAAGCCGAAAACCGCAGAAAAAGGCCCGGAAAAGGCCGGTTTTTGCCTGCGGCTTGTATTGCCGCGCGCAATGGCCTATACCACTCGCAGCGACGGCGTTCCGTCAGATGAAGCGCACTGTGTACTCCCGACTCGCATTGTGCGCGCCTGGCCGAAACAGCCGAATTTCTAATCTGATAGTTTCCCGTTCGCGTCGGCCAGGCAGTTGCCCGGACGAAACCGATCAAACAGGAGCAGTTATGCCGATCGGAACAGTAAAATTCTTCAATACCTCCAAGGGTTTCGGCTTCATCGCGCCGGAAGGCGGCGGCAAGGACGTGTTTGTGCACGCCACTGCCGTTGAAGCAGCCGGCATGCGCAGCCTCGCCGAAGGTCAGCGCGTGTCGTTCGACATCCAGCCCGATGCCAAAGGCTCCAAGGCTGTGAATCTGCAATCGGCCTAAAGGTCGGTTCGCATTTATAGGGGCGGCAGAGACCTTGTCTCTGCCGCAACCTCTCCCGCAACCGAAGCCGGTAGAACGGGCCCACCGTAACCGGACTTGCGAGGAAGCTAATGATCTACGACGAACGTATCGAAACAGTATCTCAGGAAACCGTCTCAGCCGAGGTGGCGAAAATCAATCGCGCCGACAAGCCTATCCTGATCGAACTGGTGAGCGTGCTATCCGCCACCCCCGCTGGCCTGCGCCGCTGGTCGGTGATGCGTGCCATCCGCAAGCTGCGTGAAAACGCCATGCGCGAAATCTCCCAGAAATTCGAAGACGAAGTGGAACGCACCTTCCGTCGCTATTGCGCCGATGCGGATAATTCCAAAACCCGCATCTGTGCTGCGGAAGATGCACTCTTCTATCGTCCGAAAGAAAAAGCCGGTGAAGTCTGGGCCGTATTGCCCGAGCGCGCCAAAGCCTTTCTGGAAGCAGCTCAAGGCTGATGCTGTGTGCGCGAATGTGGGCAGTCCCTCATTCGCGCCAGTCTCACTGTTCAACGTGCCTCAATATTCAAACTGATAGCTCAGCCCGATGCTGCTGCCCCGGTCCACTTGGGCCGCGTTTCCCGTCACATCGGCGGATGTTCCGGTATTCACCGTCGCCTGCGCTTTCAACCGGCGCGTAATATCCACCTGCACCTGCGCCGTGGTGCCGCCGCCGGAATCCTGCTTGGCGCCCACATAAACCCCGCGCATCACATATTTGCCCGCTTCCACCGTGGCGCCGGTGCCGCTTTGGCTGCCACCCACCGCAAGCCTGTCCAGCCCCAACCCCTTGCGCACCCGCGACAGCGGGTTGAGCCCGCTGCCGATCCCGGTGAGCGATCCCAAACCTTCAGCAATCTGCGCCAGTTGCAACGGCCCCAATTGCTTCACGCTTTGCTGGAACAGCAAATGCGCCAGCACTTCGTCTTGCGGTAGAGGGGGCGTGCTGGAAAGTTTGATTTTGGGCGATGACGCATAACCCGTCACTTCGAGTTTGGCGGTCACGCTGCCCGATGTGCTTTCCGCGATAAAATTCAGCGCCGGATCAATCGCGCCACCGGCACTCGCGCCGTCAAAGCCCAATCGCCCGCTGGTGAAATTCAGCGTCTGCCCGGCCAGTGAAAATTCGCCGCGCCGCATGGTGAAGCCGCCGCTGACATCGGGCGCCGCGGTATCGCCTTCCACGCGGATTCGCCCACTGACTTCGGCCTCCAGCCCGCGCCCCCGCACAAACAACCGCCCCGGTGACGTGATGGTGAGGTTGAGCCCGATCACCGGCCCCTGTCGGCTGCGCGGCAATGCAGGCTTGTCACCTTTGCGCCGTACATCCAGCACCGCCACGCTTTGCGGCATCTTTTCCGGCAAATTCACTTCGCCGTCTTCCAGCCGCAAATTGCCCGAAAGCTCCACCCGGCTCTGCGCCTGCCCGCGCAATGTCAGCGTCGCATCGGCATCCACCGTCATCATATTGCCCGAGAGCAGCCGCGCATTCTTGGCCGTGATGGCAAGGTTCACCGGCAATCCCGGCGCCCATAAATCAATATCGCCGCTGGCGGCAATCGTGCCCTTGCCCGCGCGTGCGGAAAATTCACGCAGTGTCACCCGGTTGCCAGACGCTTCGACCCGCCCGGACAGCGCCGACAGATGCACCCCTTGCGCAAAATCCTGCACATCGCCATCGGCAAGCAGCGCCGTACCGTCCACCCGCGGCAATGCCATTGTGCCCGATACGCGCATATCCAGCGCAACCGTGCCTTTCAGATTGCGTCCCTCGGCATTCAGGATCGGATTGGCCAGCGCAAGGTCGGCATCGCCCTTCACCGCCAGGTTCATCTCACCGCTCGTACTCAGTGGCACGTCGCCCGAGACAGACAGCGAAAGTGTTTTACCCGCAGCAGCATGTGCCTGCACGCTGGCGACGCGCCCCTTCAGCACGATGGTTGCAACCAACTGTCCCCTGGGCACGCTGGAGGCCGAACCTGTGAACCGCAAACCCTCGCCGCGCAGCGCAATTGTGCCGGTGGGCGCGGCCATCGTGCCGCCCAGCCGCGCATCGGCCGAAAAAACACCGTCAACCTCGAAAGCCGGCACAAACATCCGCACCAGTTTCGGCGTCAGGTTCGCAACCGTTGCCGTCACATCCATCACAGGCGACAGGCGGCCGGAAAGTGTGGCCCGCGCCTCCGCTGCAACAAGGCTCAGTCGCTCCACGCTGATCCCGTTCGCCAGTTCGATGCGCGCGGGCGCCGTCAGTTGCGCGGTTTGCCCGCGATATTCTGCCACTAGCGTGTCGAGCAAAACGCCTTGCGTTTGCGCGTTCACCACGCCGTGCGCGCGCACATGTCCATCATTGCCATCCACGTCGGTCAGGGAGGCGGTGATCGTCGTTGCCAAAGCCGTATCTGGCCCCACCACCTGCGCCTGCGCAGCGCCCCGCACCCCATTGGCCTCAACACCCGTCGCCGAAAGCGTGAGGTCAGACCGCAAACGCCCGCCTTGTTCGCCAACGGTGCCGCCCACCGTCAGCGCTTCAATCTTCGCCCCTTCAGCCCCAATCGCTTGTCCGCGCACATTGAGCCGCGCAAGAGACCCGCCCTTGCCGCTGGTGATCGTGGCGTTCGCGGTCAAACTGCCCGAAAGTGCGGTGCCGATGAATGGCTGCACATCGCCGAGCTGCGTTGCCTGAACGCTCACGCGCCCCACTGGCCACGCAGCCCCGCGCACCAGATCGAGATTGGCGCGTGCCCGCACACTCTTCCAGTCAGCTTTGTCGAGGCGAATGGAAAGCGTCCCGTTCTTGTGCTGCTCAAGATTGGCGAGCAAGGCAAGCGCCCCACCATTCAACCGCCCATTGGCGCTCACTCTGCCCGCGGGCGCATTGGGCAATCCACCCATTCGCAGAGCCAATTGCACCGGCCCCTTCGCCGCCTTGCCGCCCGCAATTTGTCCGTCCGCTGTAGCGGTCACGTCAAAATCATCCACCGGCCCGGTCGCGCGCCCACGCAAAGACAGATTGCCCGAAAGCGTGGCCGCAAGCTGCGAAAGATCACGCAGGCGCGCCGTCCATTCAAAATCCATCCGCCCACCGCGCAAGGCGCCGCGCCCTTCGCCATCGAGCCCCGCGCCGTCAAACCGCGCACGCTGAACCACAATGTCGGCCTTCTCCTGTGTGCCCGAAAATTCCAGCTTCGCCTTGCGCCCGATCAACCCCGCCAGCATGGCATCGCCGCCTGTCACATTGAGCGTTGCATCCAATGTCGCTGCCGTCTTGCCGTTCGCGCTGTCCACGGTCGCCGCGGCCGATAGCGTGCCCTGAAGCATAACCCCTGCCACCGCCGCGACAGGTGCGAGCGAGCGTAATGCAAGGTTCGCCTTGCCCCTCACGCCGTCGCCAAGCGTCATCTCACCGTTGAGATCGCCCAGCCTGTGCGTCAGCGCAAATCGCAGCGGCAGAGCCGGATCCGCAAACCCTGCCGTCGCGCGCAGACGCAGGGGCGAGCCAACCAAAAGATCACGCGGCAACCCTTCCACCGTCGCGCCCGCTATCTCGCCGTCAATCTGTGCAGTTCCCCCCGCACCGGTAATCGTTGCGGTGATGACCTCTGCGCCGCTGCCGCCCGCCGCCAGCTTCAAAAGTGAAAGCCGCGCCGCAATCTCTGGCGCCTTGAACGATCCGCGCACCCGCCCGCGCAACGAAAATTCCTGCCAGTGAATATCCGGTCCCGGCGCCATGGCAGGTGACCCCGCATCAATGTCGAGCGACACACTCTCTTTGTCGCGATCGATGCTGCCTGCCGCATCGGCATGCAGCGCACCGGCGCGCACCGTCAGCGCAATCTTTTGCGCTGTGCGCGGCCCGCGCGCGTTACCCTGTATCCGTAGCGGCCCGAGGTCGGGCAAGCCCGAAAGCCCGCCAATCAGCCCATTGGCCGGTTCACGAAGATCCACCGTCCCGTTGATGCCGCCACTCGCAATGGTGCCATCGATGCGATAAATCCCCGGCGCATCCAACCGCTCGGCCGTCACAGATATTTGCGCATCATCAAGCGAAACATAATCCACCTTGCCCGAAAGCGTCACACTGGCCGCCCGTCCCGCCAGCGCCGTCCCCAAATTCAGCCGCTTGATGGAGAGTGCAGCAACGCGAATATGCGTATCCGAACTTTCGCTGGTCTTTTCCGAAACGGGCGCGCGCGCAATGTCGATCTGCCGCGCCGTCGCCCGCGAAACATTCACCGTATTCCACAGCAGTGAAAGCGGCGACCAACCCAGCGTCACATCCTGCGCCCGCAGCCATTCCCCCTTGGCATCGCGCACCTGCAGCGAACCCACGCGCAACGAATCCGGGAAGCGGCCCGCCAGCCCACTCAGGCGCACCTCGCCATCGGTCAGCTTCGGCACCGCCCATTCAAGACTGCGCCGCCCCGGCCCGGTATTGGCAAACAGGGTGAGCGCCACAACCAGCCCTGCAACGGCGCCGACAACACCGCCGCCAATCCAAAGTGTCTTGCGCAAAGCCGGGGTCATCAGAACGCCTGCCCCAGCCCGATATAAATGCCAAACGCCGCCCCATGCGGCGCACGGTTCAGCGGCAGCGCCACATCCACCCGCAACGGCCCAATCGGTGTGTAATAGCGCACACCCACACCGGCGCCTACGCGCACAGTGCCGGTAAACGGCGCACTCACATCGCTCGCCTGCCCCGCATCAACAAACGCCACCGCGCCGAAATCGCGCAGGATGCGCTGGCGAAACTCCACCGTCGCAGCCGCCGCCGACGTGCCGCCAATCGGTTTGCCGTTGGGAAATTGCGGCCCGATGGATTGATAATCATAGCCGCGCACCGTGCCGCTGCCGCCCGCATAGAGCCGCTGGTCCGGCGGCAGGCCAAATTGCGATGCGCCTTGTACACTGGCCACCAGCCCGCGCACCGCAAGCACGCTGCGCCCTTTGTCCCCAACTCCAAAATCGTAAAAGTCGAAATAGCTTGAGGCTGCTGCCTGCAGAATCACGAAGTTGCTCGAAAACGCCCCAAAGGCATGGGTTGGCGTGGCCGATAGCGACGCGCGCAAGCCATGGGTCGGGTCCTCCAACGGCTCGTTCAGCCCCGTGCTGTCATAGGTACCCGAAAGCGGCAGCGCGACCAGTTGATAATCGCGGCGTACGCCTTCTTGTCCAATGGTTTCCGCCATCGCGGTCAAACCGGCGCTGCCGGTCCAGAGCTTGGAGAATTTGCGCCTGATGTAAGCCCCACCCAGAAACGCGGTCTGGTCATACGCATCCAGGTCCTGCTTCAGAGCCGCCAGCGAAAATTCCAACACCTGATCGGGCCGCCGGAACATCGGCTCGATATATTGCGCGCTGAGATTATAGCCCAGCGCATTGGTCGCGCTGCCGCCGAGCCCATTGCCCGCCGCCGAAAGGTTGAGTTGCTCGCCATTGCCGAACAGATTGCGATGCGACCAGGTCGCGGCAAGGCTGATGCCAAGGTCGGTGGAATAGGCGCCGGTAAACGTCACCGCGTGCATTTTGCGTTCCTGCACGTCAAAGGTCAGCGCAAGGGTGCCATCAGGGGCGATGTGATCCGCCGCCCGAACCTCCACGCCGGAAAACACATTGGTGCCAATCAACGCCTGCCGCGCCGCGTTGATCTTGCCGGGGTTGTAAAGCTCACCGCTTTTCACCGTCAGCGCCCTACGTGCAAACGCTTCGTTCACATCCTTCAACCCGGTGATGCGTATGGCGCCGATTTTCGCGCGTGCCCCCGGCTGCACTTTGAAGATCACATCCAGCACCTTGGCCTCGTCATCGGCCCAGGCGACCGGAGGGTCTACCTTGGCCAGCGCATAGCCTTCCTGCTGAAGCTCCGATTGCAGCTTGGTACCCGCGAACAGAACATCTGCGGCATTGGCAGGCTGCCCGGTCACCAGGTCGAGCTTGGCCTTGGTTCCCTCCGGCAGCGTGCCTTCCAGCGTGATGCGCCGCAGCCGATAAAGCGGCCCCAGCGTGGCGGTGATTGTCACCGCGGTCGATTTTCCATCCGGCAATGCCTCCAGCACGCCCGGCAGATCGGGATCATCGATGCCGCGCCCGGCGATCTCGATACGGATGGTCCCCTGATAAAACCCATAGCTGTCGAGCGCAGTGCGCAACCGCTCAACATCGCCCCGCGCCCGCGCCACCAGTGCAAACGGCCCGGCGGGGGCCTGTTCGCGCAAGCTGACCAGCAGCGCGCTATCCGCCAGCGCCTGATCCAGCCCATCCTGCTCGGTGGGGGTGATGTCGACTGTATAAGGTTGCGGATCGGCAGCCAAAGCAGGTTCCGCAACAGCCAAAACACCCGCAAGGCTCAGGGCCATGCAGAGTACGGCACGCTTAACAAGGAACGCCGGTAAGCGGGTCGGATACACCATGCCAGAAAACCACTACCGCGCCCCCACAGCCCCGGTCCAGCCTTAAGCCCCGGACCCCGCAGGAACCTGGTCAACGCGCCCTTTCCGCAACGGTAGAAAACACAAAGGCGCCGCCAAATCGCAACACGGTTGTCATGCCCGGGGTGCACATCCGCCGAAACCGGAAAAAGAAGGGACATGTGCTCGTGACCACCCACACGTTCAAACCCCTGCAAGCGGTTGTGCGGTCTGGCGCCGAAAAGCCGCTGGCCCTCAATCGCCTGCACCGCACCCGCACAATCTTTCTGTCTGATACCCATCTGGGCACGCGCGGCTGTCAGGCCGAACGCCTGGCCGATTTCCTCGCCCATCACGATTGCCAGACGCTCTATCTGATCGGCGATATCGTCGATGGCTGGGCCTTGCGCCGCGCCTGGTTTTGGCCGGAAGCCCATAGCCGCGTGGTCGCCGAAATTCTGCGCAAGGTGGAAGAGGGCACCCGCGTCATCTACATCCCCGGCAATCACGATGAAGCTTTGCGCGAGTATACCGGGCTTTGTCTTGCCGGCGTCGAACTGCAAGCTGAAGCCATCCACAAAACCGCCGATGGCAAACGCCTTCTGGTGATCCATGGCGATCAATTCGATGGCGTGATCGCCTATGCCAAATGGCTGGCCTATCTGGGCGATCGTGCCTATGGGCTGGCGCTGTCGTTCAACCGGGTGTTCAACGCGGCGCGCAAAGCGCTGGGCATGCCCTATTGGTCGCTTTCCGCCTATCTGAAATTCAAGGTGAAGAACGCCGCCAGCTTCATCGGAAATTTCGAAACCGCACTGGCCCGCGAAGCCAGAGCGCGCGGGCTCGACGGTGTCGTCTGCGGCCACATCCACCATGCCGAGGTGAAAGATGTCGGCGGTATCCTTTATTGCAATGATGGCGATTGGGTCGAAAGCTGCACCGCGCTCACCGAAGATGCGCGCGGCCGCCTCAGCATCGTCCGCTGGGCACACCCGGTTGACGCCGCCGCCGTCACACGCATTTTCGCGCCGCGCCCTTGCGTGCCTGAAGCTGCCTGATCAATCCGCCGCCGGTACGCGCGCCCCGCTGCCCGAAGCGCGGCGCGCCAGCCACACCACCGCAATCATCGCCGCCGCCAGCCAGCCCGAAATCCAGAACAGATCGGTCGACGCCAGAAGATAGGCCTGGCTGCCCATTTCGCGCGCCAGCACAGCGTAACTCTGCATATCGGTGAGCCCCAGCGCGTTCAAGTGCGCCATCGCCTGCTGCAAGGGCGGGTCAAAAAGGCTCGATGCTTCTGAAAGCCGAGCCTGATGCAACGCCTCGCGCCGGTCCCACAATGTGGTGGTAATCGATGCAGCAAAGCCGCCCGCCGTGATGCGCGAGAAGTTGGAAATGCCCGAGGCCGACGGAATTTTCTCCGGCTTCACCCCGTCGAGCGAAATGTTCAGCAGCGAAACAAAGAAGGTGCTCATCGCAATGCCCTGCACCAGTTGCGGCATCACAAAGTCCCAGAACGAGGCCGTATTGGTAAAACCGGCGCGCATGAAATAAGAGCCGGTGAACGCCACGAACGAGGCGGTCGCCAGCCAGCGCGCATCGACATTCGAAAGATAGCGCGCCACAAACGGCGTGATGATGATCGCGACAACCCCGCTCGGCGCCGCCACAAGCCCCGCCCAGGTTGCGGTGTAGCCAAGGTTGGTCTGCAACCACAGCGGCATCAGCAGCACATTGGCAAAGAAGATCGCATAGCCAAGGCTGAAGGCGAGGGTGCCGAGCGCGAAGTTGCGGTTACGAAACAGCGATAGATCGACAATCGGGTGCTCGTCGGTCAGCTCCCAGATGACCCAGGCAATACAGGCCACCACGGCAACAAGGGTCAGGATTACAATATGGGTGGATGCAAACCAGTCCGCATCCTTGCCCAGATCCAGCATCAATTGCAGCGCGCCCACCCAGACGATCAGCAGCGCCAGCCCAATCGTGTCGATCGGCAATTTGCGCGTCGCGGTCTCGCGCGCCGCCAGATTGCGCCAGCATAGCATCGCCGTCAAAAGCCCCACCGGCACATTGATCAGAAAGATCCAGCTCCAGTGATAATTGTCGGAAATATAGCCGCCCAGAATCGGCCCGCAGATCGGTGCCACCAGCGTGGTGATCGACCAGATCGCCAGCGCGGTCCCGCGCTTGTGCGGCGGGAAGATGGAAATCAGCAGCGCCTGCGATCCCGGAATCATCGGCCCCGACACCGCGCCCTGCAGAATACGAAACAGGATCAGGCTGGAAAGGCTCCACGCAATGCCGCAGAGGAACGAGGCAAGGGTGAACAGCAATATTGACCCAACGAATACCCGCACCACGCCATAGCGGCCCATCAGCCAGCCGGTCAGCGGCACCGAAACGCCGTTGGATACGGCAAAAGAGGTGATGATCCAGGTGCCCTGATCGGTCGATGCGCCGAGATTGCCCGCAATGGTCGGCAACGACACATTGGCAATGGTGTTGTCGAGCACCTGCATGAAGGTGCCCAACGCCAACGCCACCGCCGTTACGCCAAGCACAATGCCGCTCAGCGGAACCTGGTCTGCATCATCCTGGCTGCTCATGGCGCCGTAGCCGCTCCATGTTCAGCCAAAATCCGCGCCACAATCGCGTCGGCCTGGGCATCGGTATCCACCCCTTGGGCCCGCGCCGTGGTGTTGAGCGGCGCGGACGACACAAGCGGCCCGGAGGTATCGCGCACATCCGCCGACACGTGCACCGAAAGCCCGATGCGCAGCGGATGGGCGTGCAACTGCTTTTTGTCCAGTGCAATACGCACCGGCACACGCTGCACAATCTTGATCCAGTTGCCCGAGGCGTTCTGCGCCGGCAACAGCGCAAAGGCGGCGCCGCTGCCTGCGCCCAGCCCGGCAATGTGCCCGTCATAGGTCACGTCGCCGCCATAGATGTCGGCATGCACCGTCACCTTCTGGCCGACGCGCATATCCCTTAACTGGCCTTCCTTGAAGTTGGCATCCACCCACACCTGATCAAGCGGCACCACCGCCATTAACGGTGTACCGGGTGCCACCTGCTGGCCCACCTGCACATTGCGCTGTGCCACAACCCCGTTTACCGGCGCGATCAGCTGCATATGCGAAAGCGCAATCGCGGCATCGCGCAGCTTCGCAATCGCTGCCAGCACATCGGGATTGTTCGCCACCGTTGTTCCCGTCACGCTGGCCTCCGCCTGGGCGCTCGCGCTCTGGGACGCGGCAAGCGCTGCCTGCGCCGCGCTCACCGCATCGCGCGCATGGGCGACTTCCTCGCCGGAGACTGATCCATCCGCCGCGCCTGCCTGGCGGCGGCGATAATCGCCTTGGGCCTGCGCCAACTGCACCCGGGCCGCAGCAATCTGCGATTTGAACTGATCGACCTTGGAAAAGTCGGAACGCACGGCGCGAATGGTGCGCGCCAGATTAGCCTCTGCCGCATCCATCGCTATCCTGGCCGATGCCGGATCGAAATCCACTAACACCTGCCCGCGCGTCACGCTTTGCGTATTGTCGGCATGCAACGCCAGAACGGTGGCCGCCTCGCGGCTGGTAATCGCCACCACATCGCCGCTGACATAGGCGTCTTCGGTGCTTTCGAAATGGCGCGCATAGGCCAGCCAGTAAATGCCCCAGCCGAGCAAACCAATCGCCACCACGACAGTCAGGCCAATCAGCCAGCGTTGCCGCGTCTGCGCCTGGGTGGCGGGCTTTGGGGCGCGTGTCTGCGTTTCACTCATGAGATACTGTCCTGACAGAAGAAGTCATATCGGCCGTGCTCGGGTGCGCCGCATCGAACCCGCCGCCCAACGCCATCAAAAGCGTCACCCGCTGCGCCGCCAGATCGGCATCAATGGTAGCAAGGGTCCGGCGCGCGGCCAGCAACACGGCTTGCGCATCCAGCACCGTCTGCTGCCGCTCCAGCCCACTGCGATAGCGCGATTGCGCCAGACGAAAACTTTCCTGCGATGCGCCAAGCGCAACACGCTCCTCCACCGCCAGATGTTCAATAGTGCGCAGTTGCGTCAGCGCATCTGCCGTGTCCTTCACCGCCGCCAGCACCGCCGTATTATAATCACCCACCGCCGCATCCAGCTCTGCGGTCGCCCCCGCATAGTCGGCACGCAATTTGCCCGCATCGAAAATCGGTAAGTGGATCGCAGGCCCCGCGCCATAGGTCGCGGCCGATGCGCCGAACATCGGCGCAAGCCCCACCGCCGCCCAACCGGCAAACGCGGCCAGATTAATGTCGGGATAAAACGCCGTGCGCGCCACCTCGCGCCCTGCCATGGCCGCATCGATGCGCGCCCGCGCCGCTTGAACATCGGCTCGCCGCGCCAGCAGATCGGCGGGCAGCGTGGCGGGAAGTGTCAACGCATCGCCTTTCAGCACGGGGCGGCTGATCTGCGCATAAAAATCCGCGCCCCGCCCCGCCAGCAGCGCAAGTTGATGCTTGGCAAGCGCGATGGTGCCGTCAGCATTGATCAGGCTCTGCCGCTCAATGGCGAGCAACGCTTCGGCCTGTGTCTGTGCCGCCCGGTTTTCCAGCCCGCTTTTCACGCGCGAGGTGGTGAGCGCCAGTGTCTGCGCGCGCTGGCTCACCGCGTCTTGCGCAACATCGCGCAACACATAGGCCCGCGACAGCGCGATATAGGATGAGGTGACCGCGCCCGAAAGCGCCAGCCGCGCCGCGGTTGCATCCAGCGCCGATGCCGCACCAAGCGCCCGCGCCTGTTCGACCATCGCACTTTGCCGCCCCCAGAAATCGAGCGACCAGGTGAGATTGGCCTGCACCGTTCCCAGCCATTGCGTGGTACCGCCATAGGGCGGGGGAATGATATATTTGCTGCTCAAACGCTGGCGCTGTTCCTGCCCATCGGCGCTAAGCTGCGGATAGGTGGCAGCCCGCGCCGCCGAAAGCCCAGCCTCCGCCGCACGCATCCGCGCCAACGCCACCTGCAACGATGGATTGCGGGAAAGCGCCTGCGTCACCAGCCCGTCAAGCTGCGGGTCGCCAAACCCCGTCCACCATGAATCGGAAATCGCGGGCGTCGCCGCCGCGCGCAAGCCCACCGCCTCAGGCGTCAACGCAATTTGGCTGGGCGTGGTCGGCGGCGCAGACACGCAGCCCGCAAGACACAGGCTGCAAACTGCAAGAGCCAGAACCTGTTTCACGCCGTTTCCTCTTGCTCGCCATTTTTCTGGTCAGCCACTTCGCGTTCCATGCTGGCCAGTAAACGCGTGAGCAGCGCGATAAGCTGTGTGGTCTCGGCGTGCGAAAAATCCTTGAGCACCGCATTCCAAAAGGTCATCACCCGCGGGGTCATGGCTTTGGCAACCGCTCGGCCTTGCGCTGTCAGGCCCAGTCTCACCACCCGGCGGTCGGTCTTGCAGCGATTGCGCGTCAAAAGTCCGCGGCGCTCAAGCTGGTCGATCATCCGCGTGGTGGCGCCGCTGTCATGGCCAAGGTGGCGCGCAATACCGGCACACGTGTCCGCCACGTCATCGCGCACCGACACCAGCGCCACCCATTGCACAAAGCTCAGCTCTTGATCGGCAAAGATCTCTTCAACCGCCTGCGAGATCAGGGTGAACAGCCGCTTGTTGAGATAACCGAGCGAATTGCGCGCTTCGAAATTTTCAAAATGATAAAATGGCCGGGACATGACAAAACCGCAAAGTACCTGCGTAGGCAATGTCTGCCTAGGCAGGTACTTTGTCAACGCGCGGCAGCCATGCAATTTCTGCACAGCTAAACCCAGGCTCAGTCTGTGGCGTCGCACCCCTCTGGCGCAGGCGCCTTTGCGTTCCACAAAATGGCGACACCCAGCAGTGACGACACGATGGAAGCGCCGAACACCGCAATCTTCGCTGCATCAAAATCCACCAGCAGCGGAAAAGATTGGCCCGCAATAAACAACGACATGGTGAATCCAATCCCGGCCAGCGCGCCCGCCCCGCCAAGCTGGCGCCAGCTATAGCTCGCAGGCTTTTCCGCGATCCCCGCTTTCACCGCCGCCCAGCAGGCAAGAAAATAGCCAAGCGGCTTGCCCACCACGAGCCCGGCCATGATGGCCAGCATCAGCATCCCGTGCCCGCCGATCATGCCCGCACCCAACGCCACACCGGCATTGGCCAGCGCGAAAATCGGCAGCACAATATAACTGGAGCGCGGCGCCACAGTGCGCAACACCCGGTCGGCGGGGGATTCCAGCCGGTCGAAAATCGCATCCAGCGCCTTCAGCGCCGGTTCCGAAGGCCCGCGCCGATACTGTTCACCGCGATGGCGCGCTTCCTCGGTGAGAATGGATTCGGCCTGCGCCGCCAGCGTTTTATAATCGGGCGGTGGCCTTGTGGGAATGAACGCTGCCAGCAGAACACCCGCCAGCGTGGCATGCAGCCCGCTCGCCTGCACGCACAGCCACAGAACAACACCAAGCACAACATAAGGCGTGATGCGATAGATCGATGAGCGGTTGAGCAGCCACAGCATTGCCACCACAGCGCCCGCGCCCAGCAGCCAGAGCGGCTGCAACGCGCCCGAATAAAACACCGCCACAACAAGGATGGAGCCAATATCGTCCACAATCGCCGCCGCCGTCAGAAAGACGCGCAACTCCACCGGCACCCGCGCCCCCATCATCGCGATAATCGCCACCGCAAAAGCAGTATCCGTCGCCATCGGCACGCCCCAGCCGATGGCCCAGGCCCCCTGCCCCACAACAGCCAGATACAGCAGCGCCGGCACCACCATGCCGCCAATCGCCGCCGCAATGGGCAGCGCCGCCTGCCGCCAGCCACTAAGGCTGCCCACGGTGAATTCGCGTTTGATCTCCAGCCCGACGACGAAAAAGAAAATCGTCAACAGCGCATCGTTCACCCAATGCAGCAGCGACATCGCCAGCGCCTGCGCACCCAGCGAAATCCCGAGCGGCATATGCCAGAACGCGGCGAAGTCTGCGCCCAGCGGCGAATTGGTCAGCGCAATGGCAAGGAGTGACGCGGCCAGCAACAACAGCCCGGTCGAAGGCGCCCAGCTCGCAAATTCCAGTGCGGTCGTACGCACCCGGTGCCCCAGCGAGCCCAGAATCGCGTCAGAGAAGGAGGCCGTGTCCCACGGCCCGTCATAGCGTCGGCTGTTGACGAAAAAGGTCGGCGTGAACTGCACCCCGCTCGCCCGCGCGCTCGCAACATCCGCATCGACCCGCGCTTTGGCCTGCGCCTTGGCCGCATCATCCTCCGGCGTCACTTTCAACCGCACCGCCACAGCCCGCAGGTCGTCCTCGGTCAGGGTGCTGGAGCGCGTCATCAACTCGACATGCGCATCCCAAAAACTGTCCGGATTATCGGCAAGCTCCACCAGCTCAGCGGCCCTGCGTGCAAGCGCGCTCCCCGTCACCGGGCGATGGCGAAACACATAGCGCAGCCGGTCGCCAAATTGTTCGCGCACTTCGGTGATGCGTTCATTGGCGGCCCGGCAATGGGGGCAATCATAACTGCCATATTCGACCAGCGTGATCGGAGCAAATTCAGGCCCGAGCACATGATCGCGCGTGCTGCGCACGGGCCGGTCCAAACGGTTGCTGAGACTTTTGACCGCCGACATCAACCCTCACGCAGAACCGCACAACATGGTAGGGGGCGAAACCTCACGCCGCCAATAGTTTTTGCTAAAGCGGCGATGCGGGCGGCGGTGGCGGGGTAACGGGCAGTGGGATGAACTCCTGATTGTCGAGATCGGGCAATTTCATCCGCCCGCCGCGCCAATCGGCCTTGGCCTGTTCAATGCGGTCCTTGGAGGAGGAAACGAAATTCCACTCGATAAAGCGCGGCCCCAACGGCTCGCCGCCCAACAGCATCACGGTCGCATCGCGCAAGGCGGTGAACACAATCGTCTGCCCCGGCGCAAACACGAGCATGCGCCCGGCCTCAAAGCTCTGCCCCTCCACCTCCACCGCGCCGGTGACGATATAGGCCGCCCGTTCGGGATAGTCCGCCGGCAGATCGGCCCGCGTTCCCGCCTTCAACGCCCAGTGCACATAGAACATGGGCGAATGTGTCTGTACCTTCGCTTCCACGCCAAACGCCTTGCCCGCAATCAGCCGGGCCGACAAGCCGCCGCCCTCATAGGTCGGAAGGTCGCCCGCGCCATGATGAAAAAATCCCGGCGCGCACTCTTCCATCTCCTGTGGCAACGCCACCCAGGCCTGAATGCCATGCACGGTGCCGCCTTCGGCGCGTGCTTTCTCAAACCGTTCGGAATGGGTGATGCCGCGCCCCGCCGTCATCCAGTTGACCTCGCCAGGCCGGATCGCCTGCTCCGAGCCGACACTATCGCGATGCATGATCTCGCCCTCGAACAGATAGGTCACGGTCGAAAGCCCGATATGGGGATGCGGCCGCACATCGACAGAGCGCGCAATACCGGGCGCAAGAGTTTCCGGCCCCATATGATCGAAAAACACAAACGGCCCCACCATGCGACGCTTGGCGAACGGCAACACCCGCCCGACCTCAAACCCGCCAAGGTCACGCCGCCGCTGATCGATCACCAGTTCAATCATGTTCGTTCTCCGTGCCGGGAATGGCGCACCATGCTAGCCTCATGCACATGTCAAAGGCGAGGGCGGGATACATGCAGCATTTCTTCAGGCGGGCGGCGGCCATGGCCTTCGGCGCTTTGGTTCTGAGCGCCTGCACCACGGCCCCGCGCGCTCTGCACTGCACTGCCCCGTCGAACCCAATGCAGCGGGTCGAGCTGTTCTTCGGCGCCGCCACCAATGACGGAACACCCATCCCCCAACCCGCCTGGCAAGCTTTTCTCGACCGCGAGGTAACCCCCCGCTTCCCCGCAGGCCTCACCGCCTATGATGCCTATGGCCAATGGCAAGGCCCCGACGGCACAATCGAAAAAAGCCCCGCCCGCGTGCTGGTGATCTGGTACGACAAAAGCAAAGACGGGTCCGCCCGCATCGATGCGGTGCGCGAAGCCTATAAAATCCGCTTCCAGCAACTCTCCGTCATGCGCGTGGACAGCGCCGACTGCGTATCGTTTTAGCGCGGCAGTTCGCTGACACCCATCAACGCTTCATCCACCGCGCGCGCGCACTGCCGCCCCTCGCGAATGGCCCACACAACAAGCGATTGCCCGCGCCGCATGTCCCCGCAGGAAAACACCTTGGGCACCGAAGTCTGATAGTTGACGACATTGGCCTTCACATTGCTGCGCCCATCGCGCGCCACGCCCGATTGTTCCAGCAGTCCCGCACTGCGCGGCCCAAGAAAGCCCATCGCCAGCAACACCAGATCGGCCTTCAACTCAAACCTGCTGTCCGGCATTTCAACCAGTTGCATCCGCCCGTCTGCGCCCTTGGTCCAGTCGACGCGCACACATTCCAGCGCCGTGATCTTCCCATCCCGGCCAACCGCCCGCTTGGTCAACACCGACCAGTCACGCTCACAACCTTCTTCCTGCGAAGACGATGTGCGCAATTTCAACGGCCAGTCCGGCCAGGTCAGTGCCTTGTGCTCATGGTCCGGCGGCTTGGAAAGAATCTCAAGCTGCGTCACCGAGGCCGCGCCCTGGCGGTTGGAGGTGCCGATGCAATCCGATCCCGTGTCGCCGCCGCCAATCACAACAACATGCTTGCCCTTGGCACTCAGCGTGCCATTGGGCGCCGCGCGGCTTTCATCATCGCCCGCCACCCGCTTGTTCTGCTGGACGAGAAAATCCATCGCAAAATGAATGCCCGAAAGTTCGCGGCCCTCAATCTCCAGATCGCGCGGATTCTCCGCCCCGCCAGACATCACCAGCGCGTCATAATCCTTCAGCAGCATGGCAACCGAAACCGCCACCCCGACTTCGACGCCGGTGCGGAACAAAACCCCTTCCGCCTCCATCTGGCGCATCCGCCGGTCGATCAAATGCTTCTGCATCTTGAAATCGGGAATGCCATAACGCAGCAGCCCGCCCACGCGGTCGTTCTTCTCAAACAAGGTCACGCTGTGGCCAGCGCGCGCCAGTTGCTGCGCGCAAGCCAGCCCCGCAGGCCCCGAGCCCACCACCGCCACATTCTTGCCAGTCTTGACCTTGGGCGGCTGCGGCTTCACCCAGCCTTCTTCCCAACCACGATCCACGATCTGACATTCAATGGTCTTAATCGTCACCGGCGTTTCGATGATGTTCAGTGTGCACGACGCTTCGCACGGCGCCGGGCACACCCGTCCGGTAAATTCGGGAAAATTATTGGTTGACTGCAGCATATCCAATGCAGACCGCCACTGGTCGCGATAGACAAGATTGTTCCAGTCCGGAATCATATTGTTGACCGGGCAGCCCGTATGACAATACGGAATCCCGCAATCCATGCAGCGCGAGGCCTGCTGCGTCACTTCCGTGTAAGCAAGTGGCGTCACAAATTCGTGCCAGGTCTTCAGCCGCGCCTGCGGCTTTTCATACCCGCGGTCACGCCGTTCGATCTTCAAAAAACCCTTGGGGTCGGCCATGGCCAAAACTCCAACCAAAATTATTCCGCGGCAACCGCGGAGGATTGCAAACGCTCGGTCTTCAAATCGCTCAAAGCCCGTGCAAAATCGACCGGCAGCACTTTCACGAATTTCGTAACCGCCACATCCCAGTCCGAAAGCAGCGCCTTGGCCCGCGCGCTGCCGGTATGCAGCAGATGGCGCTCGACCAGAAGGCGCAAACGTTCCGCATCGAACGCCAGCATGTCGCCCATGCCGCTGTCTTCAACGCTGAGCGAGCGGCTGCGCGGTGCACCTGTCTCGTCGTCACTCGCCGCTGTCAGGGGCCCGAGCGTCACCATCGCCAGATTGCAGCGCGTCTCAAACGTGCCCAGCGGGTCATACACATAGGCAATCCCGCCCGACATGCCGGCGGCAAAATTACGCCCGGTTTCGCCCAGCACGACCACAACACCGCCGGTCATATATTCGCAGCCATGATCGCCGGTGCCTTCAACCACCGCCACCGCGCCCGAATTGCGTACCGCAAAACGTTCGCCAGCCACACCTTCAAAATAGGCCTCGCCCGCTATCGCGCCATAGAGCACGGTGTTGCCGACAATGATGTTCTGGGTCGGGTCACGATGCGTCCCCTTCGGCTGGCGCACCACAACGCGCCCGCCCGAAAGCCCCTTGGCAACATAGTCATTGCCGTCGCCCACCAGCTCCAGCGAAACCCCGCGCGCGAGGAACGCGCCAAAGCTCTGCCCCGCCGTGCCCTCAAAGCGCACATGGATGGTGTCTTCCGGCAAACCGGCATGGCCATAACGCCGGGCAATCTCGCCCGAAAGCATTGCCCCGGTGGTGCGGTTCACATTCTGGATCTTGCGCTCCAGCCGCACCGCCTGCCCGCTTTCAATGGCGGGTTTTGCCGCTTTGATCAGGTCATGGTCCAGCACAACGTCCAGCCCGTGATCCTGCGTTTCGCAATTATAAATCGCCACGCCCGCTTTCGCTGTCACCTGATGCAGCACCTTCGAAAGATCAACGCCGTCCGCTTTCCAGTGATGCTCCACTTTGCGCGTGTCGAGCAGATCAACCCGCCCAATCATCTCGTTCAGCGTGCGCACGCCCAGCGCCGCCATGATCTCGCGCAGCTCCTCAGCCACGAAGAAGAAATAGTTGATCACATGCTCCGGCTGCCCGGTGAAGCGCGCCCGCAGCACCGGGTCCTGCGTCGCCACGCCAACGGGGCAAGTGTTCAAATGACATTTGCGCATCATGATGCAGCCCGAGGCGATCAGCGGCGCAGTGGCAAAGCCGAATTCATCGGCCCCCAAAAGCGCGCCAACGGCGACATCGCGCCCGGTGCGCAAGCCACCATCCACCTGCACCGCAATGCGCCCGCGCAAGCCGTTCAACACCAGCGTCTGCTGGGTTTCCGCAAGCCCGATTTCCCAGGGCGATCCGGCATGGGTGAGTGAGGTGAGCGGGGAAGCGCCCGTGCCGCCCTCAAAGCCCGAAATCGTCACATGATCGGCCCTGGCCTTGGCCACACCAGCCGCCACCGTGCCAACCCCGATTTCCGAGACCAGCTTCACCGAAATCCGCGCGCGCGGATTGGTGTTCTTCAAATCGTGGATCAGCTGGGCCAGATCTTCGATGGAATAGATGTCGTGATGCGGCGGCGGCGAAATCAGCCCCACGCCGGGCGTCGAATGGCGCACCCGGGCAATGTTCTTGTCCACCTTGAAGCCGGGCAATTGTCCGCCTTCACCGGGTTTCGCGCCTTGCGCCATCTTGATCTGAATGTCGTCGGCATTGACCAGATATTCCGCCGTCACGCCAAACCGGCCAGAGGCCACCTGCTTGATCGCCGAGCGCATGGAATCGCCATTGGGCAGCGGCTTGAAACGATCCGCCTCCTCCCCGCCCTCGCCGGTATTGGAGCGTCCGCCAATCCGGTTCATCGCAATCGCCAGATTGGTGTGGGCCTCTCTGGAGATGGAGCCAAAGCTCATCGCCCCGGTGGAAAAACGCTTCACGATCTCGCGCGCCGGTTCCACCTCGTCGAGCGGTATGGCCGCATCGGCGAATTTGAACTGCAACAACCCGCGAATGGTCAGCAGTCGCTCGTCCTGTTCGTTGATGCCCGCGGCAAAGGCGCGATAATCATCGGGCCGGTTGCCACGCACCGCATGTTGCAGCTTCGACACCGTCTCCGGCGTCCAGGCATGGTCCTCACCGCGCAGGCGATAGGCATAATCGCCGCCCACATCCAGCATGGTCTGATAGATCGGGTTGTCGCCATAGGCATCGCGGTGGCGGCGCACAGATTCCTGCGCCACCTGCGCAATACCAACGCCCTCGATGGTGGTGGCGGTGCCGGTGAAGAATTTCTCGATAAAGGCCGAAGACAGCCCCACCGCATCAAAAATCTGCGCCCCGCAATAAGATTGATAGGTCGAGATGCCCATCTTGGACATCACCTTCAAAATCCCCTTGCTGATCGCCTTGATGTAATTCTTCTGCACCTCATAGGCCGTGAGGGAAATTTTGCGCTCACCGCGCAAAGCCTCCAGCGTCTCAAAAGCGAGATAGGGGTTGATCGCTTCAGCGCCATAACCGGCCAGCGCGCAGAAGTGATGCACCTCACGCGCTTCGCCGGTTTCCACCACAAGCCCCGTCTGCATCCGCAAACCCTGGCGGATCAACTGGTGATGTACAGCAGCGGTTGCCAGCAGCGCCGGAATGGGAATGCGCTGCGCAGAGACCGCCCGGTCCGACAGGATCAGAATGTTGTTGTCCTGCAAAACCGCATCGGTCGCTTCGGCACAAATGCGCGCCACAGCCTGCTCCAGCCCATCCGCGCCTTGGGCGGCGTCCCAGGTGCAGTCGATGGTGATGGTGCGGAACGCCCCATCCAGCAGTGCAGAAATAGAGCGAATCTTCTCAATATCCGCATTGGTCAGCACCGGCTGCGCCACTTCCAGCCGCTTATGCGAGCCCGCATCATGGCCCAGCAGATTGGGCCGCGGCCCGATCATCGACACCAGCGACATCACCAGTTGTTCGCGGATCGGATCGATCGGCGGATTGGTCACCTGCGCAAAGTTCTGCTTGAAATAATTATACAGCAGCTTCGGCTTGGCCGAGAGCACGGCAATCGGCGTATCGGTTCCCATCGAGCCGATCGGGTCATCGCCGGACACGCCCATCGGCGTCAGGAAGAACTGTAAATCCTCCTGCGTAAAACCAAAGGCCTGCTGGCGATCCAGCAGCGTCGCCGGGTCCGCCGCCACGGCCTTGTGATCGCCGGGCAGTTCGGAAAGTTCTTCCAGCTTGAACTGGGCCTGTTTCAGCCACTCTTCATAAGGCTGGGCCTGCGCGAGTCTGGCTTTGATCTCATCGTCTTCAACGATGCGCCCTTCTTCCAAATCGATCAGCAGCATCTTGCCCGGCTGCAAGCGCCATTTGCGCACGATCTTTTCATCGGGCACCGGCAGCACCCCGGCCTCAGACGACAGAATGACCAGATCGTCATCGGTCACGATAAAACGGGCAGGGCGCAAACCATTGCGGTCCAGCGTGGCGCCAATCTGGCGCCCATCGGTAAAGGCAATCGCCGCCGGGCCATCCCACGGCTCAATCAACGCCGCGTGATATTCATAAAACGCACGGCGGCCAGCATCCATCGTGGCATTACCGGCCCACGCTTCGGGGATCAGCATCATCATCGCATGCGCCAGCGGGTAACCGCCCGCGATCAACAATTCCAGCGCATTGTCGAGACAGGCGGTATCGGATTGGCCATGCGGAATGAGCGGCCACATCTTGTCGAGATCCGGCCCCAGCAGTTCGGATTCCATGGTGCGACGGCGCGCATTCATCCAGTTCACATTGCCGCGCACGGTGTTGATTTCGCCATTATGCGCGATGAAGCGATAAGGATGCGCCAGCTTCCACGACGGAAAGGTGTTGGTCGAAAACCGCTGATGCACCAGCGCAATCGCCGATTGGGTGAGCGGGTTGCGCAAATCGTCATAAAACGCGCCCACCAGCGGGGCGAGCAACAGCCCTTTATAAACCACCGTCCGGGTCGAAAAGGACGGCATATAAAAATCGGTGATGGAGGGCTCTTTGTGCGCGCGCGCCAGCGCCTGCAGCGGGTTCTGCGTCTGCTTGCGGATGGCAAGGATTTTGCGCTCGAACGCATCCTGATTTTTGATGTTCGGTCCGCGCGCAATGATCGCCTGGCGGATCAGCGGCATCTGGGCGAGCACGGTCTTGCCCAGCCCCTTGGTCGTCACCGGCACATCGCGCCAGCCGATCAGCACCTGTTGCTCGACTTTGATGAAATGCTCGAACTGCTTGACGATGAGATCGCGCGCCTTGGCCTGCTGCGGCAGGAAGCACATGGCAACCGCATACTCTCCCGGCGGCGGCAAACTCACGCCGGTCCTCGCCGCCCAGTCCCGCAGCAGCAAATCGGGGATCTGGATCAGGCAGCCCGCGCCATCGCCCACCTCAGGGTCCGCCCCCACCGCGCCGCGATGGTCGAGGTTGATCAGAAGCTGAAGCCCCTGCGCGATGATGGCGTGGGATTTCGCGCCTTTAATGTTGGCGACAAACCCGACGCCACAGGCATCGTGCTCATTGGCGGGGTCATAGAGACCTTGCTTCGACGGTGCCGTCGTGCCGGTATGTTTCATGGTCGGATGTCCCACCCGGCCAGGCGTTTTGGCGGAAGGCCGGCAAGAAGCGTGCTAAAACACACGCAAGTCAGGAACAAAGCGTCGCGCGATCTTGTTCCTTGTGCAATGCACAATTGTGTCGGAAAGATGCGACACCCGCGCGCGGGCCATCCGCGCCACAATATCTAGGTGAGGCATGACGAAAAACCCCACGGAACCAAGGGCCAGGCGGCTGATTGTCGGCATCTCCGGTGCCTCCGGGGTGATTTATGGCGTGCGCCTGCTGGAAGCCTTGGCGAACAGCGGCATCGAAACCCATCTGGTGATGAGCAAACCCGCCGAACTCGCTTTCGCTTATGAGACCGATCTCAAGCCCGCCGAAATCCGCAAGCTCGCCCACACGTCTTATGCCATTGGCGATATCGGGGCGGCCATTTCCTCAGGCTCGTTCAAGACCATGGGCATGATCATCCTGCCCTGCTCCATCAAGACCATGAGCGAGGTCGCCACCGGCGTTACCGGCACGCTGCTCTCCCGCGCCGCCGATGTGGTGCTGAAAGAACGCCGCCGTCTGGTGGTGGGTGTGCGCGAAACCCCGCTCCACGCGGGCCATTTGCGCAATCTGGCAACGCTGTCCGATCTTGGCGCCGTCATCGCGCCCCTGGTGCCCGCTTTTTATCCGCGCCCCAAAACGGTGGACGAGATCATCAACCATACCGTGGGCCGTATGCTCGATCTGTTCGACATCGAAACCGATCTGGTCGCCCGCTGGCAGGGGAAACCCTAAATCCTAGCGCGGACGAAACGCGAAGGTGCAGCACGCAGCCCCTTGCGCCATGCAATGGCGATGCTCGATATCGCTGTCCGTGGCGGCGCTCATCATCGCAAGGTCGAAGCGGCAGATTTCCGGGCGCTTGAACGCGAGCTTATGAAACACGCAGTTCTGCGCCTCGATCTGCGGTTCGGCCGCATCACCCGTGGGGCGCGCGTCATAGCCCAGCCCGGCCATCAGCGCGGCAAGCGCCTCCACCCGGCCCGCATTGCCGGGGGCCTGGCCCAGTTGGGCACGCAAGGCTTTGCCCACCGTTTCGCCCATACGTTCAAGCTCGTCCCCCAACTCGCCCTGACTGCGGCTTTCCAGCGCCTGCA
The DNA here is from genome assembly GCA_035497595.1 of Rhizomicrobium sp. GTDB lineage: Bacteria > Pseudomonadota > Alphaproteobacteria > Micropepsales > Micropepsaceae > Rhizomicrobium. The sequence continues at coordinate 24,036 of DATJDE010000295.1, forward strand.
ACAGCAGTTCGGAAATCCAGGAATATTGCCG
>DATJDE010000296.1:0-2854 GCA_035497595.1 Rhizomicrobium sp.
GCGGCGGAGGAATTTGCGGCGGGCCAGCGCATCGAACGCAGGGGCCAGCAACAGGCCGGTGAAATAGCCGCCGATATGGGCTTCCCAGGCGATCAGGCGAATCTGCCCGTCCATGCCGATGCCGGATATGCCTGCCAAAACGTTGGCCAGCAGCCAGAACAGCGTGAACACTATGATCTGACTGGACAGCAACGGGGCCAGACGGGGGAATGGTTCCCCCTCGACCCAGACCCGGCCCCGCAACATCAGAATTCCCGCGCCCATCAGGCCCGAGATTGAGCCTGAGGCGCCGATCACCGGATTATCCGAGCCCCAATTGGTGGCAAGATGGGCAAGCGCCGCCGCAATGGCGCAGAGGGCGAACAGGACCAGAAACAGGCCACCGCCCCAGCGGCGCGCCACGATGGGACCGAAGGCCAGCAGCCACAGGCAATTGATCGCCAGATGGCTGAAATCTCCATGTAGGAAAATATAGCTGACGAAGGGCAGCACCAGTTCCACCACCGACTGGGGTGCCACGCTGTGGAGCGCCAGATACTGGTGCGAATACCGCGCCGGGAAAAAGGCCAGATCGAACAACATCTCGTCGGCCCAGGCGGCGGGTGCGAAGGCCCAGACAAGGTAGACCAGCGCCAGCACCGCGATGGTCGCGACCACAATGAAGGGCACGTTCAGGAGCGGCTGGCGCTGCGGCGGGGTTTGCTGAAGGAAGGCCATGGGCAGGGAAGGTCCGGCAGTTGGTGCGCCTTGCCCATGCGGGGAAGGCAATGGACGCCACTAATGACGCAGAAGGGCCGCCTCCACCAGCGGCAGGCGATCATTGCCGAAATACATGTCGGTATCGTTCACAAACATCGTTGGCGACCCGAAGCCGCCACGGGCGATCAGCTCGTCGGTATTGGCTTTGAGGCGCGCCTTGATCTCTTCCGCCGCACTGCGGGCGAGAATGGCAGCCGGATCCAGCCCGGCTTTGGTGCAGACCTCGGCCAACACTGCGGGTTGGCTCACATCTTTCAGCGCGCCCCAATAGGTCTGGAAGGCGGCCGTGGCGAAGGCGATGAGGGCGCCTTGCTCCTGGGCCGCGAGGGCTCCGCGCATCATCGCCACCGCACGCACCGGGAAGACGTGCGGCTTGCCGATGGTGATGCCCGTAAGGCGCGCCCAATCGGCCAGATCTTTCTCATAATAGGACGCCTTGCGGGAATCGGGATTGGCGCGCCGCGCATAGACCTCCTGGTTAACAGCGTTAAACACGCCGCCGACAAGAATGGGCTTGAACACCGCATCAGCGGCGCTGCGCTTAATAATATCGTGGATGCGGGTGAAGGCGAGGTAGGTCCAAGGCGAGGAACAATCGAAGAAAAATTCGAGCTTCGCCATTTGAAGATCCTTTAGGGCGCTGAACAAGGTTAGCGAAAGACGTTTCAGTTTGGAACAGTCAGCGGCTTAAACGGCGGTTTTGGCTGGCACGTTGGTTGCTGCTGTTGACGTGGATGATCTTCGGGTTTGGCAGTGCGGTTCGGACAGAAATTGGGGGTACGGGCTTTTGTGATCGGCGCAGTGTTCTTGGCGCCGGTCACGCTCGTTTGCGCAAGTGCCGCCGATTTTTCGAGCGACGCCAGTTACAACCATCCTTACGGCCTGCTGCCGGGGCAGGAGAACCAGCCGGTCAACGCATCGCTGCGTGACGGCAATGGCAACCTCACCGTGGTCAACGGGCAATTCACCAGTTCTGCGGTCAGCCAACAATCGGGCCTTGGCACGTTGTCATCCGGCGTGGGCATGGGATCGGCGCAGGCCTCTGCCATCGGTAATTCGCTCAATGTCGTCACGGTGGGCTCAGGCAATACCGTGGTGGTCAATTCGGTGCAGGACAATCACGGAAACCAGACGGCAACCGTGTCGACCAATGGGGGCGCCGGACAGCCATGACCGTGCGGGGACGATCATCTTTTGGGGGACCGATTGTTGTTGCGCTGGCAGCGCTTTCGCTGACCGGCTGCATCACACCGACGGCGGACAAAGATACCGGGCGCTATACCGCCCCGATTGGCGACGCGCCCGTAATCAGCAATGAGACGCCTTATTCCACGGCCTTGCGCTGCATGGCGGGTTATACGACGGGGCGGTCTGTGCGCGTCGCGGTGGGGCAGATCGCCGATTACACGGGCAAGGTCGAATCCGACAATGGTGGGCGCAAGCTGACGCAAGGGGCGGCGCTGATGGCGATGTCAGCGCTGGCGAAATCTGGCGTGCCGCTGGTGGAACGGTTTGATACCTCCGTCGCCGAGATGGAGCTGAAATATGCCAACAACAAGCTGATCGCGGCAGATGGCTTGCGCGGCAGCGTGGGCAGCGGGGACTATCGCAAGATCTATGCGGGCTCCATTCCAGGCTCTGACTATTATCTGGTCGGCGGCATCACCGAACTGAATTTCAACATTCGCTCCATGGGTGTGAACGGAACGGGTGGTGAGGTTTCGGCCATCGGGATCAAGGCGACCGGCGGGGTGAATTTGTATGTGATGAATGTCGGGCTTGATGTGCGGCTGGTGGATACCAATACGCTGCAAGTGGTCGACGTGATTTCCTATCAGAAGCAGATCATCGGGCGGCAGCTTTCGGCGGGCGTATTCGATTTTCTGGGGCAGCATTTCTTTGATGCGAGTGTTGGCGAAAGCGCGCTGGAGCCTATTCAGCTTGCCGTGCGCACGGTGATCGAGCGGGCAGTGCTGGAAATGGGGGCCCGGCTGTATCGCACGCCGCAAAACGCCTGTACCGCGCGGCTGGGAACCAGCGACGATCCGCTGGCGGGACCGGGGGAGCGGGCGGTGCGCGCAGCCGCACCTGCATA
>DATJDE010000297.1:0-32685 GCA_035497595.1 Rhizomicrobium sp.
CGAACAAGACCTTTTCCAGCGGTTTTCCTGCCTTTTTGCGCCGTTCGAGGCGGGCAAGCACTTTGCGCGCCTCCTCGAAAGGCCAGGCATGTGCGGTGAGAGCAAAATCGCGGATCGTGCCGCCGGAGTTTTCCGTGGTCATGGCAAAGACTGCTTAAGCGATTGGAAAGGGCCGGAAAGCTAGGCTTTGGCAGGGGATGGCGTCAATGTCTGCGGACAAACCGGAACGACACGATACGCGCGGCAAAAGCGCGGTTCTGCTGGCAAGGCTGGGCCGCGGCCTGCCGCTGATGACGCTTGGCATTTGCGGCATGGCGCTTTTGCCCACTTTGTTGTTGCTCAAAGGCAGCCTGGTGTCGGCGCTGACCGTGCCCTTTGTCTTTCTGATCGCCGCCGTTTTCTATCACCGGGTCAGTTCGGTGCGGATTCTGGCCGAGGCGCGCCAGCTCAAGGACGACAATGCCGCGCTGGTCCAAAGCCTGTCCGCCGAGAAGCTGGCCGCCGAACAGGCGCGCGATGCCGCCGAGGCCGCGACACGGGCCAAATCTGTCTTCATTGCCAATATCAGCCATGAAATCCGCAATCCGCTGAATGCGCTGCTCGGCATGGCGCAATTGCTCGAACGCTCCGGGCTGGAACCGCCCCAGCGCGAATATGTGAAAGTGATGCTGGAGGCCGGGCGGGGCCTGCGCACCCTGCTCGACGATGTCATCACGCTGGCGCGCGCCGATCAGGCCAGCACCGATGGCGATACCTGCGACGTGGCGCTGGCGGCGCGCGCGGTGGGCCAATTGTTGCAGCCACGGGCCTGGGAAAAGAAATTGCGGCTGAGCGTTTCGGCCGCCCCTGACCTGCCCCACGCCGCCGCCGATCCGCGCCGGGTGCGGCAGGTGTTGCTGAAACTGGCCGAGAACGCGCTCAAATTCACCGAGCGCGGCGCGGTGGATGTGAGCGTCGATCAGGTACGGGACAAAGACGGGCGGGACTGTTTGCGCTTTGCGGTGCGCGATACCGGCCATGGCATCCCGCAGGAGGTGGCGGCCCATCTGTTCGAGCCTTTTGCGCTGGGCGACAGTTCTTATGCGCGCAAGCATCAGGGCGCGGGGCTTGGGCTTTCGGTGGCGCGCCGGGTGGTGGCGCAACTGGGCGGCAGCATCGGCTTCGACAGCGAGCCGGGGATGGGGGCGACCTTCTGGTTTGTGTTGCCCAGCGTGACGGAGCGCGCCAACCCCAAAACGCCTTTTCTCGCTCTGGCGGGCGACATGCCTGCGCCATCAGACCTGCGGCTGCTGGTGTTTGTGCGCAAGGCCGGGCTGGCGCAGGAGATTGCAGCCGCTCTGGAGCCTTTCGGCAACCAGCTGGTGCAGGCGAATGATGCGGCGGCGGCGGCATTGGCTGCCAGCCGCGAAGGGTTTGACGCGATCATCGCCGAGGCGCGCGATGTGGAAGGGCTGGCCGCTGTTCCGGGGCGGCGCGTGCCGCTGCTGGCCTTGCTGCTGTCGGGCGACCGGCCACCTGCCAGCGGCGATGCGGCGCTGCACTGGCCCGCGCGGCCACGCGAATTCTATGGCGTGCTGCATCGGCTGACCGCGCGCGAGGGATCTGCACAGCCGCGCGTCGCGGCGCCGGTTGCCGCGCCACCGATTGATGCCATGGCCTTTGCGGCGCTGGAAAAATCGCTCGGCCTGCCGGTGCTGATCGAAATCCTGCAATCCTATGTTGTCACCGCCGAGCAGCTATGCACCGCGCTGGGCCGGGCGTGTGCCGACTCCAACTGGGACGAAGCCGGGCGCGTGGCGCAGGATATTGCGGGGGCGGCAGGCGGGCTGGGGCTTGCCGCCATGACCACGGCGGCGCGCGGCTTTGCGCAAGCAACCCGCCAAAGCGCCGATGCGCACAGTTTGCGCAATGAGGCGCAGATCGTGATGGGCGAGCATGCGCGCGTGCGGCTGGCGCTGAACAGCCTTTATCCCGATTTGGCGGCGTGAGCTGACGATTGAGAATGGCGCGGTGGTGCGCGCCTGGATCGCCTTTGCGCGCTGCGCCCACCGGGGATGACATTTGTTTCTTCGTTTTCGGGGCACTTCGCTTTACCCATGGGGGCGATGACGGATGGCCCTGCCCTTTTGGATGATTTGCCTGCGCTGGTGACCGCGCCCGGGGGCGGGGTGGTGTGTCAGCATGGCGATTGTTTGCGGCTGTCGCTGGAGGCGGCGCGGCGGCTGTTCCGCTCTGGCGATGTGCTGGTGGCCCATGCGGCCTTTGTGGCCGGGCGGTTACGGGTGCAGAGCGCGGGCTCGCATTACGATGTGCTGGAGCTGTTTGCCTTTGTGCGGCCTGCGCAGAGCTGTATCCCGAGCGCGCTGGGGCTGGCGCGGGCGCTGGCGTTGCCAGTGCCGCAGACGGCGGAAGATCAGGCCCGCGCGCTGAGCGACGCGGCAGCCCATTTGTTGCGCGAATTGGCTGAGGCGCCGCGCAAGGAAAAGCTGCAACCGATTGCGGCCTCTTTATCGCGCGGGGGCTGGAAGTGGGGGCCACTGGTTGAGGCAGCGGTAGGGCCGCCGCAAAGACAGGGCGGGCCGCTGGCTGGCTATGACGCCTGGCGCACCCTGCCCGAATGGGAAGACGATTCTGCCCCCGATAAGCCCGGATCGCTGCCGGTGGACGGCGATGAGGCGCGGGCGCGGCTGGCGCAGCTGGTCGGCGATGCGCATGAGCCACGGCCCGAACAAGGCGATTATGCGCAGGCTGCCAGTTATGCCTTTGGGCCGCGCGAGAAAGCAGGCTCGCCCAGAATCGCGCTGATCGAAGCGGGCACCGGCATTGGCAAGACGCTGGGCTATCTGGCCCCCGCAAGTGTGTGGGCGGAGAAGAACGGGCCGGGGCTTTGGCTCTCGACCTATACCCGCAATTTGCAGCGCCAGATCGTGCAGGAAATTGCGCGGCTCTATCCCGACCCCGTGGAGCGCGAGGAAAAGGCTGTCGTGCGCAAGGGGCGGGAGAATTATCTCTGCCTGTTGAATTTTGAGGAAGCAGCCCGGCGCACCGCGATCACACCGGGCCAGCGCAGTGTGGCGTTGGGGCTGGTGGCGCGCTGGATTGGCGCGACAGCGGATGGCGATCTTTCGGGCCAGAATTTTCCGGCTTTTCTCGCTGCAAGCTTTCCGCTGTCGGAAATCACTGACCGGCGCGGGGAATGTGTTTATGCGGCGTGTTCGCATTACCGCACCTGTTTCATTGAGCGTGCGGTGCGGCGGGCGCGCCATGCGCCCATTGTGGTGGCCAATCATGCGCTGGTGATTGCGCAGGCCGCGGGCGATGCGCTGTTGCTGGATGAAACCAATGACAGCCCGCCCGAGCGGCGCGTGCGCTATGTGTTTGATGAAGGCCATCATCTGTTTGAGGCCGCGGACTCAGGCTTTTCGGCGCAGCTTTCGGGCCGGGAGATGGCCGATTTGCGGCGCTGGATTCGCGGCCCTGAAGCGCGGGCACGCAGCCGGATGCGCGGGCTGGATGAACGGCTGCGCGATATCATCGCCGATGATGATGTCGCCAAAACCGCGCTGGATGCGGCGGTGCAGGCAGCAGGCGCGCTTGCGGGCGAAGGCTGGCTGCAACGGATTGTGGGCGCAGGCGCCCGCGGTGCGGGCGAAGAATTTCTGGCGCTGGCCTATCAACATGTGCGCGCCAAAAGCGAAGACAGCGATGTGTTTTATTCGCTGGAAGCCGAAACCCAGCCGCTGGACAGTGAGTTGCAGGCCGCGGGCCGCGCGCTGTCTCAGGCGCTCAAACGTGTGGCGGTGCCGCTGCTGCGGCTTTCGCAGGCCTTGCGCAAAAGGCTGGATGACAAAGCAGGCGAGCTGGAAAGTTTTCAGCGCGCGCGGATCGATGCGGCGGCGCGGGGGCTGGCGCGGCGGGCGCGCATTGTGTTGCCGGCCTGGATTTCGATGCTCGATGCGTTGGACAGCGATTGCCCCGCGGAAGAATTTGTCGACTGGTTTGGCATTGCGCGTGATGACGGGCGCGATAGCGATGTCGGGCTCAACCGGCATTGGGTGGACCCGACCGTGCCACTGGCGACCGAAGTTCTGGCACCTGCCCATGGAGCGTTGATCACCTCCGCCACCTTGCGCGATCTGGCGGAAGGGGTGGATGACTGGGTGAGCGCCGAAGTGCGTACCGGCGCGCATCATCTGCCGGAGCCGCCACGGCGGGCGAGTTTTGGCTCGCCGTTCGATTACGCCGAACAAGCGCGCATTTTCATTGTGCGCGATGTGAACCGGCGTGACAGCGAGCAGGTGGCGGCGGCCTATCGCGAACTGTTTCTGGCGGCGGGCGGCGGCGGGCTTGGGTTGTTTACCGCTGTGCGTGCGCTGCGCAGCGTCGAAGCCAAAATTGCCGGGCCATTGGCCGATGCGGGCATCACGCTCTATGCCCAGCATGTGGACCGGCTGGATACCGGCGCACTGATCGATCTGTTCCGGGCTGAAGAAAACGCCTGCCTGCTGGGCACCGATGCCTTGCGCGATGGGGTGGATGTGCCGGGGCGCTCTTTGCGGGTGGCGGTGTTCGACAAGGTGCCATGGCCGCGGCCCACGGTGCTGCACAAAGCGCGGCGCGCCCGCTTTGGCAAAAGCTATGACGACCTGCTGACCCGGCTAAAGTTGAAGCAGGCCTTCGGGCGGCTGATCCGCAGCCGCACCGACCGGGGCTGTTTTGTGATTCTGGAACCGGCGACGCCGTCGCGCCTGCTTTCGGCCTTTCCGGCGGATGCGCCGGTTCGCCGCTGCGGGCTGGCCGAGGCAAGTGCCGAAATCCGTGAGTTTCTCGGCCCTGCCTCGTGACCTTAAAAATATGCGCCCCTATAAATGGCCCATGGCGGACAGCGGCGATACGAGTGTGAACGAGACCGAGCGCGGCGAAGGCGAGTCCTTTGGCCGTAATTCCACCGGGATTCTGCCGAGCCATGTGCTCAAGCGGCTGATCGGGGCAAAACGCGAGATTCTCGCACAGGAGGAGATGGAAGACGGGCAGATCCAGCCCGCCAGCATCGATTTGCGGCTGGGGCCGGTTGCGTGGCGGGTGCGGGCGAGTTTTCTGCCGGGACCACATGCCAAGGTGACCGACAAGCTGCCTTCGGTCTTCATGCATGAGATCGATTTGAGCCAAGGCGCGGTGCTGGAGACCGGCTGTGTCTACATTGTGCCGCTGCTGGAGCACGCTGATTTTTCGGCCCGGGTGTCGGGCACAGCAAACCCCAAAAGCTCCACCGGGCGGATCGATGTGTTCACCCGGCTGATCACCGATCATTGCCAGGCTTTCGACCGGGTGGAGCCGGGCTATCGCGGGCCGCTATATGCCGAGATTTCGCCGCGCACCTTCCCCATTCTGGTGCGCAAGGGCTCCAAGCTGAACCAGCTCCGGGTGCGCCATGGCTCGCCTGTGTTCACCGACACCCAGCTTCGCCGGCTCCATGCCGAGAACCCGCTGGTTCTGGGCGAGGCCGATATCGACAACGGGCTGGCGCTGTCCATCGACCTTCTGGGCGAGGGCGGAACGCGGATCGGCTGGCGGGCCAAGCGCCATACCGGAATTATCGATGTGGACCGGCGCGATTATCTGGAGCCCGGCGATTTCTGGGAGCCGGTTCTGGCCAACCCTGCCGGGACCATGATTCTGGACCCGGATGAATTCTACATTCTGGTCAGCCGGGAGGCGGTGGCCATTCCCTATGACCATGCCGCCGAAATGGTGCCGTTCAACCCGCTGGTGGGGGAATTTCGGGTGCACTATGCGGGCTTTTTCGACCCCGGCTTCGGCTATGAGCCGGGCAAGCCGCCACAGGCGCGCGGGGTGCTGGAAGTGCGCTCGCGCGAGGTACCGTTCATTCTGGAGCATGGGCAGATTATCGGGCGGCTGGTGTTTGAACGGCTGACCGATCCGCCGCCTGAAGGCTATGGGCAGGGCATCGGCTCCAACTATCAGCGGCAGGGTTTGAAACTCTCCAAGCATTTCCGTGGCGGGTGAGTTCGCGCGTAATATTATTGCTGGATTATTGACGTTGTTGTGACTTTGAATCCACACGGGCGCGCAAAAGGATGGCCAAGCCAAACTAGGGATTGCGTCAAAGGTGTGTCACAGCACAGGTTACGCCCGTCGCCGGTTTGGCTTGGGGGAGTTCAAACAGGCGGTAAGTCCGCTTAAAGGGGGCAGTATGAGGCGGCTACGGCGCATATGTGCCGGCCGCCTCATTCATTTTTAGGGCCAATCTCTGCCACGCGTGGAACGAAACAGCGCGTGCCACGTTCAAATGGTGGTTCTCTGCGTATTGACGGCGGCTTAATGGCCGCCTTTTTTCTTGCCCGAATTATCGGCGGCAAAACGGCCCGCCCCCATGCCCACCAGCAGCAGCAACGCCCCCATCAGCAGCACGTCGCGCGAAAACCAGAGGAAGGCTTCGGCCCGCGCGGCCCCTTCCATGTCCCAGAAATGGTGCAGCAGCACGGTGATGGCGAGCATCACCGCGAACAGGGCCATGGCGGCCTGACGGGTATAATAGCCGATGATCAGCGCCACCGAGGCCAGCCCCACCAAAAAGAGAAACAGGCCGAACAGCACAGGCGGCGCGGTGACGTGCAGGGACTCGAGCATCGCAATGGTGCCGTCCCAGTCCACCGCATAATTCCAGGTCTCGCTCACCAGATACCAGCCGATGGCGATGCGCCCCAGCAATGGTGCGATAACTTCGGAAATTGACATCCCCCGCCCCCGAACGCTCAGAACGGAGACGGCCAGCCGATCGTGCCCACAATGAAGGACAGCAATCCGCAAGCGATCAGCGCCGCAAGCCAGGTTTCGCGTTGGGGAGAGCCCAGAGGCCGGGCGACCAGGCTGAACAGAACAAGTGAAACCCCTCCTGCAAACAGCAGGGAAAACACCATTTGGGCGACCACATGGGCGAGAAACACCCCCGCAATGCCCGCCAGCGCGAGCAAAATGATGGCGTACCGACCAAACTGGTCGGGCGGTTGCACTGCCTCCAGGCCATTAGACATTGCCATCGTTATCCGCGCCCCTCCCGCCGCGAATCACGCTACATGCAAGAACTATGACATATGGAACCTGGATGCTGAATCAGCATTTAGAACAAGACGTTATAAAGTTAACGCCAGAAGGGTGCGGGCGCATGTGTAAAGGCCAGCTACGCTTCGGCCACGAAACAGCGGTTAGCTAGGCCTGCCGCAGAGCGTGTTTGCGCAGGTGGCGGACAAGGGCCAGTTCATCCATCTGGGATTGGGAGCGGCGGGACTGTGCTTCTTCCAGCCGTCTGGCCTGTTGCTCGGTCGCCAGTTCGAACGCCTTGAGATCCTGATAGGCGCTTGCCAGTTCGTTTTGCGCGACGGCCCGTTCGCGTTCGATTTCCTTTAGCGTCTCGCGCAGATTTTCGCGGCGCGTTTCAATCGAGCGCAGGAAGGACGGGAAGGCGAGGCGGCCAATATCCGAATCATTGGCGCGCTGGCGTTCGCGCGCGATGGTCTCATCGAGATCGGCGAGCTTGCGATCGAGATCGGCCTTCATCGCATCAAGCGTACCCATGCGGCGCTTGAGTTCGTCGACCTTGAATCGCTTCACGCGCAAAAGCGTATCGGCGCGTTTCATGTTGTGCTCCCGGCTACCTGCTCGGCCATGATGGCCTCCAGTTCGGCATATCCGTCGGCCAGTGTGGCGCGTTCGTCTTTCTTTTGCGTTAGGAACGCTTCAAGCTTCGGATATACTTTCGTCGCTGCATCCACTTCAATATTCGTGCCAGCTTTATATGCCCCAAGACGGATCAACTCGGCCATGTCTTCATAGATCGCGAGCGGTGCGCGGGCGCGTGCAATGATAGTGCGTTCCGCCTCCGTGTTGCAGGCAGGCATTGTGCGCGACACCGATTTCAACACGTTAATCGCCGGAAAGCGCCCGCGTTCGGCAATGGCGCGGTCCAGCACGATATGGCCATCGAGAATACCACGCACCGCATCGGCGACGGGCTCATTGTGATCGTCGCCCTCAACAAGAACGGTGAATAGACCGGTGATCGAGCCCGCACGGCCTTGCAAACCAGGGCCTGCGCGTTCCAGCAATTTGGGAAGTTCCGCAAATACTGTGGGCGTGTAGCCTTTTGAGGCGGGTGGTTCGCCCGCGGACAGACCGATCTCGCGTTGTGCCATTGCGAAACGGGTGACGCTGTCCATCAACAGCAACACGTTAAGACCCGAATCGCGCAACTGCTCGGCAACCGCCATGGCGACATAGGCAGATTGGCGGCGCACCAGTGCCGGTTCATCGGAGGTGGCGGCGATGACGACGCTGCGTTTGAGCCCGTCCTCGCCCAGATCGTCTTCGATAAATTCTTTCAACTCGCGGCCACGTTCACCCACCAGCGCGATGACAATCGCATCGGCATCGGTGTTGCGTGCGAGCATGGCGAGCAGTGTCGATTTGCCGACGCCGGAGCCTGCGAAAATGCCCATGCGCTGGCCGCGGCACAGGGTGGTGAACGCATTCATGGCGCGCACGCCGAGATCCAGTTTGCCGCCGACGCGGGCGCGCGCGGCAGCATGTGGTGGCATCGCTTTCACAGGATACGGCACCGCGCCGTGTGGCAGCGGGCCTTTGCCATCGGTTGGATTGGCGAAGGCATCGATCACCCGGCCCAGCCAGCCGGTGCAGGGATGGATAGAGGCGGGCTTGTCTTCAAACTCGGCATGGGCGCCCAGGGTGACGCCATCGAGGCTGCCCAGCGGCATCACCACGGCACGGCCCTCGCGAAAACCCACCACCTCACACGGGATACTTGGCTTACCCGGCACCACAATACGGACCTGCCCGCCCAGGCTGATGGCGCCCGCCGCCCCCGTCACCTCGACCGACAGGCCTTCGATGCGGGCAACGCGGCCAAACCGCCGCACTGGCGGGATGGCTTCAATTTCTTTCAACAAAGCGAGCATGTTTTTATCCCGGCAGGCCGCCTTTTGCGGGCCTTCATATGCGCCATTGTGAGGCCAAGGATTTAAGTGGCGGTAAACTTAACAAGAGAATCAAAGAGATGGGCGCAAAACCCTAATTCGCGTTAAGGCCTGTTCGCGGGGCCTTGCCCCCTTCCCCCTTTGGAAAGGCGATGTTAACCATTTCCGGTTACCGTTTGCTCATCGGTTAACCAAACCGGCGGGTCCGAGAGACGCGAGAGACGAAGGGGTCGTACCAATGCGTGTGCTTTTGATCGAAGACGATAGCGCCATGGCGCGCAGCATCGAATTGATGCTGCGGAGCGAGGGTTTCAACGTCTACACCACCGATCTTGGCGAAGAAGGCATCGATCTGGGCAAGCTCTACGATTACGACATCGTGGTGCTGGATCTCCAGCTTCCCGACATGAGCGGCTTTGAAGTGCTGAAATCCCTGCGGCTGGCCAAGGTCCAGACCCCGGTGATGATCCTTTCAGGCAATGCCATCGTGGAAGCCAAGGTCCGCGCGCTGGGTTTTGGCGCCGACGATTACATGACCAAGCCATTCCACAAGGATGAGCTGATCGCCCGTATTCAGGCGGTTGTGCGCCGTTCCAAGGGCCACTCCCAGTCGGTGATCACCACCGGCAAGCTGACGGTCAATCTGGACGCCAAGACCGTAGAGGTCGATGGCAGCCGTGTGCACCTGACCGGCAAGGAATATCAGATGCTGGAGCTGCTCTCGCTGCGCAAAGGCACCACGCTCACCAAGGAAATGTTCCTCAACCACCTTTATGGCGGGATGGATGAGCCGGAACTGAAGATCATCGACGTCTTCATCTGCAAGCTGCGCAAAAAGCTGGCAGCGGCCACCAGCGGGGACACCTATATCGAAACCGTGTGGGGGCGCGGCTATGTGCTGCGCGATCCCGAAGGCGAAATGGCCGCTTAAGGTCTTTCGCCGCCAAATCTGCTGCGTCGCGGGGAACAGATCACCGCGGCGGCAGTTGATGGCGGATGACCCGGCGAGATTTTTTTGGGCTCTGCACCTTTTTTCTGCTCTGCGGTTTCGTGGCAGCGGTGAGTGTTCTTGTCACCGTGCCCAATGTGGCCGGTTGGTATCATGGCCTTCACCATCCCTCGTTTCGTCCGCCGGACAATCTGTTCGCGCCGATCTGGACCATTCTGTACGTTCTGATTGCGGTGTCGGGCTGGCTGGTCTGGAGCAAGGTGGGGTTTCGCGCCCCTGTCGCCATGACGCTGTATGGCATTCAACTTGTGTTGAACCTGGCCTGGCCGCTGCTCTTTTTCGGCGGCCACCACCTCGGCGCAGCGCTCGCCGACAGTGCGCTGTTGCTTGCGGCGATTGCGCTGACGATTGCGGCCTTCTGGCGGGTCGAGAAGATTGCGGCGGTTCTTCTGGTGCCCTATTTTCTGTGGGTGGGCTTTGCGACAGCCCTCAACGCGGCGATCTGGCGGCTTAATTGATGCGCCGCGCCGTCTTTTTTAGGTATTCAGCCTGACATGGATGCGCTTTATCCCGTTCCCCTGACCGATTGGACCTCTGTTCCCACCCATGCGCTGAAGCAGGCGGCTGCGGAGGCGTTGGAGACGGGGCGTGTGTTGTTGCTGCCGCAGCTTTCTTTTGCGCTGCGCAGCCATGAGGCGGCGCTGCTTTCGCCCACCTTATCCAACGGGCGGGCGAAGAATATCAGCCTTGATCCGAGCGGGCGGCTGAAACATTCGGCGGTGCCGCCCGACCAGCATGAGAGTTTGCGCGCCATGATGGAGCGTTTTGCCACCAGCGCGGTGACGCTGGTGGGCAATCTGTTTCCCGGTTATGTGCCGAAATTGGAGCGGGCACGCACCTCTTATCGCCCGATCGAGATTGCGGGGCGCAAATCATCGCCGGTGAAGGATGATTCGCGGCTGCATGTGGATGCGTTTCCGACCCGGCCTTTGGCGGGGCGGCGGATTTTGCGGCTGTTCAGCAATATCAACCCACATGGCGCGCCTCGGCTCTGGCATGTGGGCGAGCCGTTTGAAGACATGGCGCGCAAGATATTGCCCAAGGTGCGCGAGCCGGTTGCGGTGATGCCTTATCTGCTGGCGGCGGTGGGCGCGACGCGCGGGGTACGCTCTCATTACGACAATCTGATGCTGGGGCTGCACGATACGGCCAAGCTGGATGAAGCCTATCAGCGCGATTGCCTGCATCACAAAATCGCGTTTTCCGCAGGCTGCACCTGGATGTGTTTCACCGATCAGGTGATGCATGCGGCGCTGGCCGGGCAATATGTGCTGGAGCAGACGTTTCATCTCGATATCGATGCGATGGATCAGCCGTCGCGCGCGCCGATCAAGGTGCTGGAGCGGATGACGGGGCGCGTGCTGGCGTAGGGTTACGCTGGTTCTTGGTTATTTTTGACAGTTTGGGTCATGTCACCTGGGTGGCCCGCACTTGGCGGGCCATGACAGGGAGCTTGTCTAACCAGCCAGCGCCATGGCGTTTGAGAATTGCAGGTCGGCGAGGCGGGCGTAGAGGCCGCCATGGGCGACGAGTTCGGCGTGGCTGCCTTCGCCGACGATGCGGCCTTTATCCATCACCACGATGCGTTTGAGTTTTTGAATCGTCGCAAGACGGTGGGCGATGACGATGGTGGTGCGGCCGGCCATCAGATTGGCGAGGCCTTGTTGTACGAGGCGTTCGTTTTCGGAATCCAGCGCAGACGTGGCTTCGTCGAGCAGCAGCAGCGGGGCATCGCGCAGAATGGCGCGCGCGATGGCCAGGCGCTGGCGCTGGCCGCCGGACAGCGTCACGCCGCGTTCGCCGACCAGCGTGTCATAGCCTTGCGGCAGCGCGATAATATATTCGGCGGCGGCGGCAGCTTCCGCGGCGGCGCGCACCTCTGCGTCGCTCGCATCCAGCCGGCCATAGCGGATATTGTCGGCGATGGTGCCGGAGAAGATCGCCGGGTCTTGTGCCACCAGTGCGATGTGTTTGCGCAAATCCGCCGGATCGAGATCGGCGACATCGACGCCATCGAAACGAATAGTGCCGCTTTGCGCCGCGAAATAGCGCAGCAGCAATTGGAACACGGTGGATTTGCCTGCGCCCGAGGGGCCGACCAGCGCCACCGCTTCGCCAGGCAGGATGGACAGCGAAAAATCATTCAGCGCGGCGGCATCGGGGCGGGAGGGATAGTGGAAGGTGACATGGTCGAAGCTGACCGCGCCTTTTGCGGGCACAGGCAGGCTGTGGGGCTGGGCCGGGGCGTGCACGGCGGGCTCGACATGGAGCAGCTCCATCAGCCTTTCGCTGGCACCGGCGGCGCGTTGCAGATCGCCCCAGGTTTCGCTGAGCGCGCCGAAACCGCTGGAGACCAGCACGGCATAAAGGATGAACTGCATCAGCTCACCGCCGGTCATGCTGTGATCCATCACATCGCGCGCGCCAACCCACAACACGCCCACCACGCAGGCGGCCATGGCGAAGATGGTCACCGCCGTCATCACCGCGCGGGCGCGGGTGCGGGTGACCGCGACATCGAAGGAGGTTTCGACATTCTGGCCGAACAGTTTGCGGTCTTCATTTTCGTGGGTGAAGGCCTGCACGGTTTGCACGGCGTTGAGAGTTTCACTGGCGCGGGCCGATGTATCGGCCACGCTGTCCTGGCTCTTGCGCGACAGGGTACGGACCCAGCGGCCGAACAGGATCAGCGGCACCATGACAAGGGCCACCGCCGCAAGCACCAGAATGGACAGTTTGAGGCTGGTGAAGAACAGCAGCACCAGCCCGCCCGCCAGCATCACCAGATTGCGCATGGCGACCGAGGCGGAGGAACCGATCACCGTTTGGATGAGGGTGGTATCGGCGGTGAGGCGGGAGAGCACTTCGCCGGTGCGGGTGACTTCGTAGAAGGCAGGCGTCAGCGACAGGACGTGGTTGAACACCGCTTTGCGGATGTCGGCGATCACCCGTTCGCCCAGCCAGGTGACGAAATAGAAGCGCACGGCGGTGGCAAGGCCCAGAATGGCGGCGACCGCGATGAGGGCGAGGAAATATTGCCCGATCTGGGCGGCATATTCGGCATCGAAGCCATGGTCGATCACCCGGCGGACGGCCACGGGAATCACCAGGCTGGCGGTGGAGGAGGCGATCAGGGCAATGCCGGCCACCGCGATCCGCCCGCGATAGGGCCGCAGGAACGGAAGCAGTCTCCTGAGCGGCCCCAGCGAGCGGGATTTTTCGCGGCCAGCCGCGGTGTGGGCCACCTTTGCGGCATAATCTTCGGCGGAACCGGCCATGTGTCCTTACCCTTGGGCAGTCGTCATAGTGTAGCGGACCGGGCACTGTGCGACGAACCGGACCGTTCGCCGCGCGTCCTTAGCCCATTGGCGCGGCCAAGTCCTGATCGGCGGCTTGCCAAAGGCCCATGGCCTCCCTTATAAGCCGCGGCCTTGGAACAAAGGGCCTTATGCCATGAAAAAGGGTATTCACCCCGACTATCATTTTGTGGAGGTCGCGCTCAACGACGGCACCACCTATCGCACCCGCACGACCTGGGGCGAGCCTGGCCAGAAGATGACCCTCGACATCGATCCCACCACCCATCCGGCCTGGACCGGCGGGCAGCAGCAATTGCTCGACCGTGGCGGTCGCCTGACACGCTTTAACAAGCGCTTTGCGGAATTCGTGAAGTAAGCAGCTGCCGCATCGGTGAAAGAATTGATGGCTCGCTTTTGGCGGGCCATTTTCTTTTGGGGCTGGGCTTGAGAGATTTTTGCTGGTGTCAGCTGGGTGGCCCGCAACTGGCGGGCCATGACAGATGGGGCCAGCGGGTTTACGCGGCGGTTTCGCCGTACGCCTGTTCCAGGCGATTGAAATGGGCCTGCACGCCGGGATTTGGCGTTGTGGCGCCGAACAGTTCGTCATCCAGCCGGGCGATGCGGCGGTAGAGATTGTCGCTGCGTTCCAGCAGATCGCGCAAGGTTACGGGCAGAAGTTCAATCCCTTCCTCGCGGCCGCCGAAGCAGATTTCGCGCGAGCCGAGGCGATAGCGATCACCTTGTGCATCTTCCACATCCATATCGCCCTCATGCACTGCGCGCTGCACCAGGAGCCAGCTTGCGGCCTGCATCAGGCGCGTGGTGACGCGCATGCTTTCACCGGCATAGAGCATGGAGGCTTTGCGCGGCAGATCGCGCGCTTCATCGCGACCACGGCCATCGAGATAGCGGGCGGTTTCTTCCACCAGCGCCATACCTTCGTCGAAGGTGCGATCGAACATGGCCGAGCCCGCAAAGGCGCGCACATCGAGCGCACGCTGTGCGGAGTCTTTCGAATCGGCATTTCTCACATCGGCCGTCGTCATCGGCTATATCCCCGGCAATCACTCCAGCGGACGCTACCAAGCCATGGCAGGCCAGAGAAGCCTGAAAGCCCTTTGGGAGCACTGGTTGCGCACAACTTCTGCAATAATGGATAACGGATGATCCCGTTCACCTTAACGATGATTTGCGCGGCCCGCGGCTGTTAACGTTTGAAGACGGCATCGGCTGCGGATTTTGTGGTCCGCCGCGCAGCGATGCCCGCTTTGCAGCGGGCGATCTCCGCCTCAAGGGCGGCGATGCGCTCCGTCAGTTCATGTTCGGAAAGATGCGATAAATCCTGCCCCAAAACGATGTCGGAAAGTTTTTTGCGGGGCTCTTCCGGATCGGCGGCCATGTGGGAACCTTCGTGAAGGCGGCGTCAGTCTCTGTTACAGTGGGCGCAGGATGCAAGCAGGAAAGTGGATCAGACATGAAGGCCATTGCAGTTGAACAGAGCGGCACAGAGATCAAACTGGTTTTGAGCGAGATCGAACGCCCTCAGCCTGGCGCGGGCGAAGTGCTGATCAAAGTCGCAGCCGCAGGCATCAACCGGGGCGATCTGGCCCAGGCCAGGGGTGCGTATCCGCCGCCGCCGGGTGCATCGGACACGCTGGGGCTGGAGGTTTCGGGTGAGATTGTTGCGCTGGGCGCCGATGTCACCGCATGGAACATTGGTGATTCTGTCTGTGCGCTTTTGAGCGGTGGGGGGTATGCGGAGTATGCCGTGGCGTCGGCCCTCTGTGTGCTGCCGGTGCCGCGCGGTGTTTCGCTGATCGAGGCAGCGGCACTGCCCGAAGTGCATTTCACCGTCTGGACCAATCTGATGGATTCGGCCCGGCTCAAAGCGGGTGAGCGGGTGCTCATTCATGGCGGGTCGAGCGGCATTGGAACGGCGGCGATTCAGCTGTGCGCCGCGCGCGGGCATGCGGTGTTTGCGACCGCGGGGAGTGCCGAAAAATGTTCGGCCTGCGTAGAGCTTGGCGCGACCCGCGCGATCAATTATCGCGATGAGGATTTTGTTGAGGTGGTGAAGGCCGCGACCGGCGGCAAAGGGATCGACGTCATTCTCGACATGGTGGGCGGCGATTATATTGAAAAGAATTTCCGCGCTGCCGCGATCTGGGGGCGGATCGTCAACATCGCTTTCCAGAAGGGCATGAAGGCGGAGGTCAATTTCGGGTCGATGCTGATGAAGCGGCTCAGCCTGATGGGCACCACCTTGCGGGCCCGCAGCAATGCGGAAAAAGGCGCGATCCGCGATGCGCTGGCGCGCGAGGTCTGGCCACTGATCGAGGCCGGCAAGATCAAGCCGGTGGTGGATAAAGTCTATCCGCTGGCCGAGGCGGGCGCCGCCCATGCCGCGATGGCCAGCAGCGGACATATCGGCAAGTTGCTGCTGACACCATGAGATGCCACCGCCAGGAACGGCACGCTCTAGCCAAGCCGCCAAACTCCGGCTAAAAGACCCGCCTTCCTCGATACAGCTATGGTTCGAGCGAAGGGACGGGGCCCGACGGCCTTGCCCGGGAAAGGAAAAACCTATGTCCGACAAGCCGCTTATGCCCAAAGCGACCGCCGTGTGGCTGGTCGATAATAGCTCGCTCACCTTTGAGCAGATTGCCGATTTCTGCGGACTGCATCCGCTGGAAGTGAAGGGCATCGCCGATGAGGATGTGGCCAAGGGCATCAAAGGGCAGGATCCGGTCGCCTCGGGTCAGCTCACCCGTGAGCAGATCGAAACGGCGGAAAAAAGCCCCAAGGCGCGGCTGAAAATGGCCCCGCCGAAATACAAAATTCCGCCGGTGAAGCTGAAAAAGGCGCCGCGTTATACCCCGGTGTCCAAGCGGCAGGACAAGCCCGACGCGGTCTATTGGATTTTGCGCAATCACCCGGAATTCGGCGATGCGGATATCATCAAACTGATCGGCACCACCAAGGCGACGATTCAGAAAATCCGCGAGCGGTCGCACTGGAATGCGCCCAACATCAAGGCGGTCGATCCCGTCACGCTGGGGCTGTGCTCACAACTGGAGCTGGACCTTGCGGTGTTGCGGGTCAGCCAGCGCGTCGAACGTCAGGCCAAGCGCGCCGAACGGATGGGCGGAACGCTGAAGCCGGTGGATGACACGCTGGGCGTAGACGTCGGCGCAGAGTCTGATGACAGCAGCGCTGGCGAAGAGGCCTGATCAGGGCGTTTCGTCAACGCTTTCCGGGCCGCGCGGATCAAGGTCCAGCGCGGAGGGCGATGCCTGTTGCGGCATCGGGCGGAACGCATCGCGATAGAGATCGGCGGCCGGGTCTGCTTTGCGGATGCGGTAGAGCGTGAACAGCACAAGAAACGCGTGAATGGCGGCGGTGTAGTAAAATAGTGCGCCGGTACCTGCGCGCGCGGTGGCCAAGGCTGCGAGAATTGGGCCTGCGACCGAGGCAAGGGAATTGACCAGCAGCAGTGTGGCCGAGGCCTCGACAAAGGATTCCCGCGGCAGGCGATCATTGGTGTGGGCGACGGCGAGGCCGTAAACGGGCAGCGCCGTCATGCCGAACACCGTTACCAGCACAAGGGTAAGGGTGAGGCTGGAGCCGCCGAACATTCCAAGCGCCACACCGGCAGCGCAGGCGCAGAGGCTTGTGCCGACAATCACGATCCGCCGATCCATCCGATCCGACAGGCGGCCCAGTGGCATCTGGACCAGCGCGCCGCCCAAGGCCAATGCGCACATGAAGGCCGCGATCAGGCCTTTGTTCAGATCGTGCGCCTGGGCATAGACCGGCGCCAGCGTCCACACCGCGCCATTGGCAAGGCCGACACAGATACAGCCCATGACGCCGACTGGCGCGACTTTGAACAGGCGCAAGGGGCGCAGGCTGGGCACGGGGGTAGGCCGAGGCTGGGGCAGGCGCGTCAGGCCCATGGGGATCAGGCACAGCGCATAGAACATGGCCGACAGGTTGAAGAGCGAAAAACTTTGCGCGCCGCCCGCAATCAGCAGCGCCTGCCCGATGATGAGGCCGGTATAGTTGACCGTGAGATAGGACGAGAAAATGCGGCCACGGGTTTCGTTGGTCGCCCGATCATTGAGCCAGCTTTCGATCACCATATAGAGATTGGCGGCGGCGAACCCGATGGTGGCGCGCACCATGGTCCAGAACAACTCGTTGACGATCAGGGGCTGGGCAATGGCGGTGGCCGCGGCAAGGCCTGCCGCTACCGCAAAGGTGCGGCTGTGGCCAACGCGCAGGAGCAGGCGCGGGCCAGCAAAGCAGCCGATGAAAAACCCGGCATAATAGGCAGAGCCCATGATGCCGATGGCCAGATCGCTGAAGCCATCGAGATGGGCGCGCACGGGCGTGACCGTGCCGAGCAAACCATTGCCGGTGAGGAAAACCAGTGTCGCCAGCAAAATCGCGGCGACTGGGTAGAGGTGTCGTCCCATAACGAACTGGCGGGCTCAAACGGTGGTGAGGCGAGCCTATCAGATGATGTAACGGGCCACCACAAAGCCCAGCACAACGATGGCCAGAAAACCGATCATCACGAGTTCGAGCCGCTTTTCGATGAAGGCGCGGATCGGTTCGCCGAAATACGCCAGAAGCCCGCAGACGATGCCAAAGCGCAGGCCCCGTGTGATCGCCGACAGCACCACGAACAGGAAAAAGTTGTAGCCGGCAAAGCCCGAGGCGATGGTCACCAGCTTGAAGGGGATGGGCGTTGCGCCTTTGATGAGGATGATCCAGGCGCCATATTCGGCATACATGGCGCGGAAGGCGTCGAGATCCTTGCCATAGCCATAGGCCGAGATCAGCCATTGGCCGACGGAATCATAGAGCCACGCGCCGATGGCATAGCCCGCGATCCCGCCCAGCACCGACCACAACATGCACCAGCCCGCCAGCAGCATGGCGCGTTTTCTGTCGGCCAGCGCCATCGGCACCAGCATGACATCGGGCGGGATAGGGAAGAACGAGGCTTCGGCGAAGGAGACCCCTGCCAGCGCCATCCAGGCATGGCGGCCTTCGGCGTGGCGCATCAGCCAGAAATAGAGGCCCCTTAAGACCCCTTTGCGTGAGACGGTGTCCGATTGGGCAGAAGAGTCCGACATCGCTGATCCGTCTGAAGCGCGGCGCTTTCTATCAATCGCGGGACGCTTCGTCCATTGCCCAGTGCTTGCCCGGCCCAGCCGGAATGTCTAGCGTTGCGCACGAAAAATCCGGCGACAGGAACAATGGCGAAGCGCAAGATAAAGACGGCGCGTAAAAGCGCAGCGGCAAAAACGACACGCACAACAAAAGCGCGCGCCACACCCCGAAAGGTCAAAAAAGCCGCACCCGCACGCGGCAAGACCGCGGCGCGGCCCATCAAGGGCCCAGCGAAGGTGAAGGCAAACACCAAGGTCAAAGCCTCAACCAAGGTCAAAGCCAAGCTTAAGGCAAAGACGAAGGTCAGCACGGCGAAGGTAAAGGCTGCGGTGACGGCAAAAGCGATCCGCAAACCGGCAGCAAAACCCGCCCTCAAACGCGTTGCCAAAGCCCCTGTCCGGCAGGCCAGCAAGGTGGGCAGCAAGCGCATTCCGGCGCGGCCCCGCAAAGCGCTGACACCGCGCGGCCGCGCAGGCTCGCGCGTTGTTTCCAAGACACAGATTCACGTCGGCGCCAGCGCCTATGACCGCGACCTGGACCGCAACGCCGCCAATTTCCAGCCATTGTCACCGCTGACCTTTTTAGAACGCGCGGCCACGGTCTATCCCGATCGGGTTGCTATTGTGCATGGCGCGGCCCGCACGACTTACGCGGATTTTTATCGCCGTTCGAAGCAGCTTGCGTCTGCGTTGCGCAATGCCGGCATTCGCAAGAACGATACGGTGGCGGTGCTGCTGGCCAACTCACCGCCGATGCTGGAAGCCCATTTTGGCGTGCCGATGGCAGGCGCGGTGCTGAACACGCTGAACACCCGGCTCGATCCTGCAACACTTGCGTTCATGCTCGACCATGGCGACGCCAAGGTGCTGATCGCGGACCGTGAATTTGCCGATACGGTGCGCCAGGTGCTGAGCATCGCCAAAGTGAAGCCGCTGATCATCGATTATAACGACCCGGAATTTCCGCAAGGCAATGATGGCGTTTCAGCGCGCGACTATGAAGCGTTTATCGCCGAGGGCGATGCGGATTTCGCCTGGACCGGACCTGGCGATGAGTGGGATGCGATTTCCCTCAACTATACGTCAGGCACCACCGGCGATCCCAAGGGTGTCGTCTATCATCATCGCGGCGCGGCCCTGATGGGCTATGGCAATATCATCGCGGCGAATATCGGCTCCGAGGCGGTCTATCTTTGGACGCTGCCGATGTTTCATTGCAATGGCTGGTGTTTTCCGTGGTCGATCACGGTGGTGGCGGGCACCCATGTCTGTCTGCGCTGGGTGCGCGCCAAGGCGATTTATGATGCGATTGCCGAACATGGCGTGACCCATATGAGCGGGGCGCCGATTGTCATGTCCGCCTTGCTCAATGCCGGCGACGCTGAAAAGCGCAGCTTCGATCAACGTGTGAGCTTTATCACCGCAGCAGCCCCGCCGCCCGAAGCGGTGTTGGCGGCGATGGATGCAGCAGGCTTCGGCGTCACCCATGCCTATGGCCTGACCGAAACCTACGGCCCCGCGGTGGTGAATGACTGGAAGCCGGAGTGGGACAGGCTGGGCCCTGCCGAACGGGCGACCCGCAAAGCACGGCAGGGCGTGCGCTATCACGCGCTGGAAGGCTTGAGCGTGATGGACCCGCAAACCATGGAGCCGGTGCCTGCCGATGGCGAAACCCTCGGCGAGGTGATGTTTCGCGGCAACATCGTGATGAAGGGCTATTTGAAAAACGCCGCCGCAACGAAAGAGGCGTTTGCCGGTGGCTGGTTTCATTCCGGTGATCTGGGCGTGATGCACGCCGATGGTTATCTCCAGCTCAAGGACCGCTCGAAGGACATCATCATTTCGGGCGGCGAGAACATTTCGTCGATCGAGGTGGAGAACACGCTCAACAAACACCCTTCGGTGATGTTTGCTGCCGTGGTGGCGCGGCCCGATGAGAAATGGGGCGAGACGCCGTGCGCCTTTGTGGAGCGCAGACAAGGCTTCGAGTATGTGACCGAAGACGATCTCATTGCCCATTGCCGGGACAATCTTGCGCGCTTCAAGATTCCCAAACATGTCGTGTTCATCGAACTGCCCAAGACACCGACGGGTAAGATTCAAAAATTCAAGCTGCGCGAGATAGCCAAGGATCTGCATTGAATACGCGCCGCGCGGCGGAGAAACCGCGCGGTCACCTCCCGGTGATGGACCGGGCACACCTGTTCAGACACAAATGTGTTCTCACACAAACGTGCTCAAACAGGTGCCCGTGCCATGCTCAAGGAAGGCTGATCAGCACAAGGCTGGCCAGATCAGTTAAGTCTGGTTCTCAGGCGTTCTATTTCATCTCTGAGGCGAAGTTTTTGTTTTTTGAGCGCTGAGACTCGCGTGTCATCCCAAGTGGGACGGGCGAGTTCTGTTTCGATGCGCTGTTCGAGTTTTCTGTGTTTGTCGGAGAGTTCCTGAATATGCCCTGCTAGTGCCATCGCCTGCACCTCTCTGCTGTTAAGGCATGGACAATTAGACCACCAACCAAGCGTCCTGTCACCCGCTTTGAAGACGATTGCCTTCCCGGACATTAATGGCAAAAAATGAGACACTGCCGGTTGTATAACGGCGGACAGATTCGGAAGGCACGGCAACGGGCAGTTTGTCCGTTGCAGCCGCGAGAATGAAGGGTTTTTCGGTATAGGCGCGCATGACTGAGACAGAGGAACAGGGACTGAAGATCAGGCTGGCGGAGCTTGGCCAAGAACACCGGGCGCTCGATGCCGCCATTGCCGCCCTTGTTCAGACGGGAACCGGTGACCAGATTCAGCTGTCGCGGCTGAAGAAGCGCAAGCTCCAGTTGAAAGATCAGATCACGCAAATCGAAGATGCACTGCTGCCCGATATTATTGCGTAACGGAAATAAAGGAGCTCAGCGAGCGCGTTTGTGCGCGTACATCGCCTCATCGGCCCGCGCCATGGCGGTATCGGCGCTTTCGCCGGGCTTGAGTTCAAAGGCGCCGTAAGAAAATGTCACGGTAATGGGTTGCCCGCGCCATTGGGTGGGAGAAGCATTCAACCTGTCGGCCAGCGCATCGGCTTTGCGCATTGCCTGATCCTGCGTCGCATGGCTGAGAATGACGCCAAATTCATCACCGCCGAGGCGGCCGACAATATCGCTGTCGCGCACATTGGCCTTCAGGATTTCGGCAAAATGGCCGAGCACCGCATCGCCCCCGGCATGGCCATGGGTATCGTTGATTGCCTTGAACCCGTCGAGATCGAAATAGATCAGGCTGGCCGCCATGCCATAACGATCGGAGAAGGCGATATAGCGGGTCAGTTCCCGCACAAAGGCGCGCCGGTTGAGCAGCGGCAGAAGGTGATCCTGATCGGCGGCCTTCTCGACATCGCCGAGGCGCGCTTTGGTCTGCTCCAGCTCGCGGCGCAAGGAATCTACCTCGCCCATCAGCACCATGATCGCATCGCGCACCGACGGGGTGAATTCGGATTCGGGGATGCCGAGCACGCTGGCACTGGCAACCGCAGCGGGCGCCGGTTCGAGCACGGTCGAAGATTCGGCACGGCGCGCATAGGCGGCCGCACCTACGGCGCGGGGGCCGCTGCCTGCACTGCTGCGCTCGATCTTCACAGGAGTCTCCGGAACTCTGATGTTTAACTTTTGATTGAGGATGGTTCCTAAAGTGTTAACGACGGCCGAAATGCCACCTTTCGCTGGCGCTTTCTGAGCTTATAGTGAGTCGCTTCTTCGCGGATTCATTTCAATCAGGCAGGAAGCATATGGCCTCTCCTCTCGTCGGTCTTATCATGGGCAGCCAGTCCGACTGGCCGACCATGCGCGCCGCCGCCACAATCCTAGACGCACTTGGTATTGCACATGAAGCCAACATCATCTCGGCCCATCGCACGCCAGAGCGGCTGTTTACCTATGCCAGGGGCGCGGCGGACCGGGGGTTGAAGGTGATTATTGCAGGCGCAGGGGGCGCCGCCCATCTGCCGGGGATGGCCGCTTCGCTAACAACACTGCCGGTTCTGGGCGTGCCGGTGGAAAGCCGGGCGCTGAAGGGGCTGGATAGTCTTTTGTCGATCGTGCAGATGCCCGGCGGGGTGCCGGTGGCAACCTTCGCCATTGGCGAAAGCGGGGCCAAGAATGCGGCCCTGCACGCCGCCGCCATTCTGGCGCTGGGCGACGCAGAGCTGGCCGAGCGGCTCAGCGCCTGGCGCGCCCGCCAGACCGAGGCTGTGGCGCAAACCCCGCAATGAGCCAGTTCAAAGCACACTCCTCCCCCGTTCCCCCGGGGGGCAAAAACGTCATTCCTGTGCCCCCCGGAGGCACGATCGGGATTCTGGGCGGCGGCCAATTGGGCCGGATGCTGGCGATGGCAGCCGCGCGGCTGGGGCTGAAGACGCATATCTATTCCGACGCCAGCGACGCGCCGGCCTTTGAGGTGGCGGGCGCGCACAGCCATGCGCGTTATGACGATGAGGCGGCCCTCGCCGCGTTTGCAGCGGCCTGCGATGTGGTGACCTTCGAGTTTGAGAATGTGCCAAGCGCGACGGCGCAGTTTCTGGCTGAAAGGGTGACGGTCAATCCGGGGCCGCTGGCGCTTTCGATCTGTCAGGACAGGCTGGCGGAAAAAACCTTTATCGCGTCGCTGGGCTTGAAGACGCCGTCTTTCGCATCGGTGGACAAGGCGGCCGACATTGCGGCGGCCATTGCACATGTGGGCCTGCCTGCCGTGTTGAAGACCTGCCGCATGGGCTATGACGGCAAGGGGCAGGCGAAGATCAACAGCGCGGCAGACATTGCGGCAGCGCTGGAGCGCTTCAAGGGCGCGCCTGCGATTCTGGAATCCTTTATCCCCTTTTCGTTTGAAGCCTCGGTGATTGCGGCGCGCGGGCGCGATGGCACGTTTGCCGCGTTCGATCCGCCGGAAAATACCCATGAGAACCATATCCTCAAACGCTCCACCGTGCCGTCGCGGCTGACGCGGGCGCAGGAAGACGAAGCCAAAGAGATTGCACGGCGGATTGGCGAGGCGCTGGGCTATGTCGGTGTGTTCGCCGTCGAGTTGTTTGTGGCTGATGACGGGGCGCTGATCGTCAACGAGATCGCACCGCGGGTGCATAATTCCGGCCACTGGACGATGGAAGCCTGCATCATCGGCCAGTTTGAACAGCACATCCGCGCATGTGCGGGCTGGCCTTTGGGCGATGGCGCGCGCCATGCCGATGCGGTGATGGAAAACCTGCTGGGCGAGGAGGCTGCCGACTGGCTGGCGCTTTGCGCACGCGGGGGCGCCCTGCATCTTTACGGCAAAGATAAAATCCG
This sequence comes from Rhizomicrobium sp., assembly GCA_035497595.1. Taxonomy (GTDB): domain Bacteria; phylum Pseudomonadota; class Alphaproteobacteria; order Micropepsales; family Micropepsaceae; genus Rhizomicrobium. The sequence continues at coordinate 23,823 of DATJDE010000297.1, forward strand.
TGCGGGCCGCAAGATGGGGCACATCACCTGGTTGACGCCCAAGCGGGACGCTTAAGCCGAAGGGCCGCGGTTCAGGCGTTTGAGAAAATCTTCCAGCGAGGGAAGTTTCGCCATTTCTTTTTTCGCCTGCGCTTTCAGCTTTTCGAAATTCATCACATCCTGAATGCGGCGGTCGAGAAAATCGCGCGTCGCGCTTTCATCTTCGCTCGTATCGTTGAACCAGCGCAGCAGCGTGGCCGACAACACGCCCGCAAGAATGCCGCGCTTGGTATAGAAATTGAAATCGGTGGAGGTGTCGCCGACGGCGCGCCACATTTCATCGACGGTGCGCCATAACAGTTTTGCACCCAAGCCTGCGTTGGGCGGCAGTGTGAGCACGGCGGCGGCTCTACGCGCGGCCTCCTTGCGCCGCCGCAAGGCATCGAGCCGCGCCCACACGGCGGCGGCGATACGTTCGCGCACCGGCAAGGCGGCAAGATCCTGTTCGGCGAGCAGGGCGAGCATCTGCTGATCTGCGCTGGTGGAAAACTCTTCCAGCAGATCGAGCGCACCCTTGGGGAAAAGCCGCGCCTGGGTGGCGGCATCGATTCTGGCATCCAGCCCTGCGCGTTCCAGCACAGAATCGGTGAAGCCATCGAAGGGAATGTGGGACAGTGCGGCTTCGAGCAGCCGGGCTTTCAGCACGGCATCTTCGGGAGGCGGGGTGGCAGGATCTGTCATAATTCGGAGACCTTCACCCAATGCTTGGTTTCGCTTTCAAAGATCAGCTTGGTCATGTCGGTCATCCGCTGGGGATAGAGTATGCCGTCGAGATGGTCACATTCATGCTGGACCACGCGGGCGTGAAAGCCTTTGGCAGTGCGCATGATCTGGCGGCCCATCGTATCGAAGCCACGGTAGCGGATCTGGGCGGCGCGTTCGACATAGCCGCGCAGGCCCGGAACCGAGAGGCAGCCTTCCCAGCCGCCTTCTGTTTCCGGCCCCAGAACCTCGATTTCGGGGTTGATCAGCACGGTGAGCGGGGCGGTGTGGTCGAAGCGTTCGGCTTCCGACAGCCCTTCGCTGCGCCCCTCCGGGGCCTGAAAAACCACGACCCGCAAAGGGACATGAACCTGCGGCGCGGCAAGGCCAGCGCCATTGGCATCGGCCATGGTTTCCACCATCGAGGCGACCAGACGCCGGATGATGGGCGCGGTCGGATCCATGATGGATTGCGCCTTTTGGCCGAGTACCGGATGGCCCATGCGGGCTATTTTGAGAATTGGCATGTGGCGAATATGAGCACAGGGGCCTTGCCGGTCAAAGCGACCGAATGGTTGCGACGGGCGCAGAGGCGTTTACCTAAGTACCTGATTTATATGAAATTTATCTTTAGCGCGTGGCTCAGCGCGGGTTACTGTCGAAAATAGCCGCGGGGACCGGGGATTTTCGGTGTGGGAATCAGGCCGATCCCGGCGAAGAAAGGCAGAAGGCGGGATAGACAGGGAAAACCGCGTCTGTTATCACCCGCGCCCTCGACACTACCCCACATGACTGCCCCTCAGGAGTTGCCTTTGCAGATCATCGTCCGCGACAATAATATCGATCAAGCGCTCAAGGCGCTGAAGAAGAAGATGCAGCGCGAAGGCATCTTCCGCGAGATGAAGCTCCGGGGCCATTATGAGAAGCCGAGCGTGAAGCGCGCCCGCGAACGGGCCGAGGCGATCCGCCGGTATCGCAAGCTCCAGCGCAAGCGTTTGCAGCGCGAAGGCGTGCTGCCGCGTTAAGCCGTTTCAGCACTTACGCATATGGGCCGCCTTTCGGGCGGCCTTTTGCGTTTTGGGCGTTTGGAACTGTAATCGCCAGATACAGTTTGCACGCCCAAACGCTGCGTTAACCGCGCTGAAGCAATCTAATCGAGAGTTGGAATGACTTTTGCTTATTTTCGTGTGGGTAATTGGTAGCGCCGCCATAAGGCGCACTTGAGATAGTAGGTTCTTACCATGCGTTGGTTCAAAAATATTGCATTCGCAGCCCTTGGCTTTGTGGCCCTCGCCGGAGTGACACCGGCCTCGGCAACGATCGCCGGCATGACCTATACGGGCCTGAACTATTCATCGCCGTTTGGGGCCGCGCACAAGGCGGATGTCACGGAGGATATCAACGACTATCTGGGTGTGACTGATGTGGTCTATCTCGGCCGCCTCGATAAAAGCGGCTTTGATGCGAGCAGCGCCCTGATTGGCACCGGTGCTAACATGACCGGCGGCGGCTTGCTCACCAAGACAGGCGACTGGACCTTCACACAGGGCAGCACGACCTATCAGATCATCGCGCTTGAAGTGAGCACCGCTGGCAAAAGCAAAGTCTATGAGCTGACAGACCCGGCACTGAACGGCATCTGGAATACGAGCGATCTTTCGAACAAGAACCTCTCGCATCTAGATTTCTTTGCGCGCGCGGTGACAGTCACCACACCTGAGCCTGCAACGCTGCTGCTGTTCGGCGCAGGGCTTGCCGGTGTCGCGCTGCGTCGTCGCAAACGCGCCTAAGATTTCAAGGTGTAACGGATACTGACAGCCGGTGGCGCAAAACACGCCACCGGCTGTCATTGCATTTGACACGTCGCGGCCCGCGCCGCCCTCGTTCAACCCATAACGCCAGTAATCTCCAGCTATACACCGGATTTGAACAACGACTGCAAAGTCGGCACGCAACTTGCTGGCGAACTGGTGTAGCTGGGTTTAGTCGAAGGAATTGTAATGAAGAAGATTTTCGGTGCGATGTTTGCACTCGCACTCGGTGTTACCGGCGTTTCGGGATTTGCGAATGCATCTCCCATCGGGTTGAGCGGACCGTGGGCCTCGTCGGTGACCCCGGCAGATCCGGCGAATTTTAATGTGGTGCATATTGGCGCCACGGTGCTCGGCCTGTCGCTCGGACTGAGCGAGAATGTGGATTACATCGGCAGGCTCTCCAGCGATGATGTGGTGTTCAATCCACTCAAGCCGGGTCTTGCGGGCGCATCGCTCAGCGGCACAGGGCTTGGCGGCAAGACCGGGAGCTGGACCTTTGTATCGGGCGCCGATCTCTATGAGATCGTCGCGGTCGAGATCGATGCGGGCAATCTCCTGGGCGCAGGTCTGGGCAAAATCTATCTCACCGATCCGGTTGCCAATGCCGGGTTCTGGGATACCAGCGATTTCACCGTCGGCATCGGCCCCTTCAGCTTTACGCCCAACCTCAATTATCTCGATTTCTATGGCGTGAAAGTCGGCGCGGCGGATGTGCCCGAACCGATGACGCTGCTGCTCGTTGGCGGCGGTCTTGCCATGGTGATCCGCCGCAAAAAGCGCGCGTAATCAGCCACACCGATGGGGCATGAAGAAACCCGCTGCCGGAACACCGGCAGCGGGTTTTTTATCGTCTGCCGATCAGCTTGCGCAACATGGCGCCCAGACGCGGCGGGCGTTCGGTGGTCAGCACATGGGCGGCGAAGACACGGCCCATCTGGAACACCAGCAACACGGTGGTGACCAGCATGAGGAGTGTGGCGCCGATCAGCTCGATCATTGGCGGGTGCCAGGGCAGGCGGAACATCAGGAAGAACGGCGTGTAGATGGGAATCCATGACAGGACGGTCGCGATGGTGCCGTTGGGATCACGCAGCAGCGCGGGCATCATGATCAGCGGCGCCATGACAAGGATCATGGTCGGGCCGACAAGGGCCTGCGCGTCCTGGATCGAGGTTGCCATCGAGCCGATGGCAAGGAAGATCGAGGCGTAGATCAGCAAGCCGCAGATGAAACAGAGCAGCAGCATCGGCAGCAGGCCGGTGGAGAAGATGCTCAACAGGATATTGCCGATATTGGCGGCGGCGCCGGGTAGAAAGATTGCCGCGCCGCCGATCAGCATGGCCGCCCAGAGGATCAGCGTCAGCAGCGAGGCGGCGGCGGCCCCTAAGAGTTTGCCGGTCATGAATTCGACCGGCGTGACGCAGGAGAGCATCACCTCGACGATGCGGCTGGATTTTTCCTCGATTACGCCGGAGAGCAGCGCGCCCGCATTCATGAAAATGGTCAGCAGCAACAGGAAGGCGAGCACGGCGGGCGCATAGGTGCGGGCCTGATCGGCCAGCGAGAGTTGATGATTGCCGCTGCTCGCCGCCGGATCGAGCGCGCGCAATCGCGCCGAGGGTTTGAGCGTTTCGGGCGCGACATCGGGGGCGATGTGAGCGAGCACCTGACGGCGCAGTTCATCGGTCAGCGCGCGCTGCACGAAATGTTCAAGCTCGGGATCGCTGGCATTGACGCTCCAGAACTCGGCTGCGGGGCTGGTTTTCGCACCCGAGAAGCCTTGCGGCACCAGCACCACCGCGTAGAGCGCCCGGTGCCCGGACAGGCGCGTGCTGGCGGCATGGGCAAAGCCCGGGGCGGGAGATCTTTCCAGCGCGCCGGGCAGTTTGAATTGGAAGCGCGGGCGCGGTGGCTCAAACACGGCGCCCGGCTTGCGCCATGGACCAACCTGCGCAAGCACGCCGTCCACGCCGCCGGATGCGCGAAACTGGGCCAGCGCGCCTGCATCTCCCGAAGGGGCATCCAGCATCGCGGCAAGGGCGGGCATTTTTGCACGGACCTTCGCCATGTCGATATTGGCGGCGGCATAATCGGACAGGGCATCACGCTCGGCGCCGTCGGTATCGTCGCGCACCGCTTTGGCAATGGCGAAGGCGAATTCACCGCCGGTATGATCGACCACCGTGAAGCTGCGGGTGGGGGTTTTGCTTTCGATCCATTGCGGCACCAAGCCGGCCACCACCAGCCAGACCGGAAACAGCAGCAGCGAAATAATGAAGCCGCGCCTCGTGACATATTTCAGAAATTCGGAGCGGGCGACGAGAAGGGCGCGGGTCATGGCGGATTTATCGCCTCCGCGCCTGCAAGCGAGACGAAAACATCCTGCAGGCTGGGTTCGGACAGATCGAAATAAGTGAGCTTCACGCCCTGCTCGAAACAGGCGGACAGCAGATCGGCGCCATCGGCCCCTTCATGCAGCGCGATCTCCCAGGTGGGATGATCGGGGCCGGGGGCCGAGACATTTGAGACGGAGGCGAGATTACGCAGGAAGCCCAGATCGGCAGCAGCAGCGATGCGGGCTTTACGCGGCAGCAGGCGATGGGCCGCACCCAACGTGCCATCGAACACTTTGGCGCCGCGCGCGAGGATCACCAGATGGTCACACAACCGTTCGGCCTGCTCCATCGAATGGGTGGAGAACAGGATCGTCTTGCCCTCATGGGCGAGGCTGCGGATCGCGGCCTCGAAGGTCTGGCGATTGAGCGGATCGAGGCCGGAGAACGGCTCATCGAGGATCAGCACCTCGGGGTCATGGGCCAGTGTGGCAATGAAGGCGACTTTCTGCGCCATGCCTTTGGAGAGGCCCTCGACCCGGATCCGGGCAAATTGCGCCAGGCCGAAACGCTCCAGCATGGCATGGGCGCGGGCGTAGGCGGTGCGGCGGTCGAGGCCTTTGAGGCGCGCGAAATAGGCGATCACGCTGTCCGCGCGCATACGCTTGTAGAGACCGCGCTCTTCGGGGAGGTAGCCGATGCGGTGGCGCACCTGGCCGGGATTTTGGCCGAGGATGCGCAATTGCCCGCCATCGGGCTTCATCAGGCCCAGCATCATGCGCAAGGATGTGGTCTTGCCCGCGCCATTGGGGCCGAGAAAACCCAATATGCGGCCCGCATCGTGGGAAAAGGACAGATCGCGCACGGCGGTGAAATCGCCGAAGCGTTTGGTGACGTGGGCGAGGTCGAGTGCGGCCGCCATGCTTTCGCCGAATCCTTTTACTGCCGGGCAAATCACCAGGCAGAGTGCGGGTCTCGGTGCACGCAACTCAAGGGCAAGGCGAGTCTTGTCTGGTGCGATAGCTAAAAAAGAATGGCGCAAAAAAAAGAGGCCGCATGGGCTGGATGCGGCCTCTTCTCACACACGCAAAGGCCAGGGGGGTTATTGGCTCTGCGCGACTGAACTGGTTTGCGGGTTGAACACCACTTTGCGGCTGTCGGCGATCTGTTTGCCGACATAGCTGGCGCCCTTGGAGTTGAGCAGCGCAATGGTTTCGCCATTGGCGGATTTCAGCGTCAGCTTGCCGGGGGCGGCGCTCCAGCGTGCAATCCGGGCAGCGGCGACCGAGCAGCCTTCCGCCGCAACGGCGGTGCCGGTGGTCTCGGAGGTGTCGGCATTGAGGGTCACGACGCACGGGCTATCGGACACGCCGACCGCAACCTGCCAGGCGCCGGCGACCGGAGCGGCCTGCGCGACACCAGCGCTTGCGAGAAACGCGGCGGCCAGCAGCCCAAAGCTTCTGATCCGTATCATATGAATAGTTCCTTCAAAGTTTTTCATTTAACAAAATAAAGACTCACAACCGGCCCCACAAGGCTTTATTTGCCTCACTGGGCCGGTATCGGGGTGAAAGCCCTCTCAGAAAAGGGCGGAAAACGGCCTTTTCTACCACGCCTGCGCTTTGCGAAACCGAGCTATGCATAGAGTGTGGGGCATTTTGCCCTTATACTGGCGGGGTGGCACGCGAGGCCTTCCTATGGATATCGAGGTTCTGAGCCCTGCCATCGGAGCTGTTATCTCCGGGGTGGATTTGTCGACCCGCTTAAGCGACGGCGATATTGCGGCCCTGCGCAAAGCCTTGCTCGACCATCGGGTGATCTTTTTCGAGGACCAGCATCTGACGGCGGTGCAGCATCGCGATTTCGCGGCGCGCTTTGGCGCGTTGCACACCCATCCGCTGTATCCCGGTGTTGAGGGGGCCGAAGAATTATTCGTGCTCGACAATCATGCGGACAACCCAACCGACAATGATGCCTGGCATACCGATGTGACCTTTATCGAAACCCCGCCGATGGGCTCGATCCTCTATGCCAAGCATCTGCCGCCGAGCGGCGGCGATACGATCTGGTCGAATATGCGTGCCGCGTATCTGGGCCTGTCCGCGCCGTTTCGCGAATTCCTCAAAGGGCTCGACGCGGTGCATGATTTTGCACGCGGCTTTCCGGCGACCGGCACGGTGGCCAAGGCGGCAGGCGAGGACAAACATGCCAAAGCGCGCGCCGAACATCCGCCCGTGGTGCATCCGGTGATCCGCACCCATCCGGAAACGGGTGAGGACGGGTTGTTTGTCAATTATGGATTCACCTCACGCATTCTGGGCGTGAGCCGCAAAGAGAGCGCGGCGATTTTGAAGCTGCTGCATGAGCACATTCAGCAGCCGGAATATCTGGTGCGCTGGCGCTGGACGCCTAACGCGGTCGCCTTCTGGGACAATCGCATCACCCAGCATTATGCGGTGAACGATTATCTGCCGCAGCGGCGCATTATGCACCGCGCCACCATCATGGGCGACCGGCCGTTTCAGGCGGCGCGGGCGAAACGCGCTATCGCAGCGGAATAATCTAAAAGCGGAACGAGACGTTGACGGCACCGAACTCGTCGTGCCCGTGCTGGGTGTCGAACTCCTTGCTGCGGATGACGTGGGTGTAGGTGATGCGGGTGCCGCCCAGTGTGATTGCGGCGCCGAATTGCAGATCGCCCACCAGCGGTTTTTTGGAGACGTTGCGGCTATCCTGAAAACTGTTGCCATCGAGAAAAATGTTGCGGGCGACGGCGCGGCCATCGACACCGGCAAAGACATAGGCGCCGATCGGGCCGTTTTCGCCGCGTTCAAAAAAGTTGGAGCCGGGCGAACTTGGATCGATGCGGATCGGGCCGTAATCGTCGGGCACGTTCCAGCCGAAGCGCGCCATGGCGCCCGCATTGACATAATCATAGACATTGCCGACCGCGCCGCCGATATGCGGATCGAGATCGAACTGGAAGCCGAGCACGGTGGGCGCACGCCAGCGCCAGGAATGTTCGTAGGTGATGTTGATCGCGGGCTCGTTGCGCAACTGATAATGCCAGCCCATCGGCTTGCGATCATTGATGATGCGATGGATGAAGGTCTGGCTTTCCTGCGCCAATGAGGCAGGGCCTATCACGCCAAGCTGCACCTGCAACTGATCAAGGCTGTTGCCGCTGCGATCAACCACGCCGATGCCACCATAGAGAAAGCCGGCATAGGGGCGCTGATCGAGCGGTGGATTGGCGATTGTAATATCGGGCGGGGTGTAGATGTTTTGCCCGATGGAATAGGTCATCCGCACTTCGCCGTCCTTGGCGAAGAAGGGCAGCATACGGGCAAGACCGACTGCCCAATCGAGATTATCGGCGGGGCCGGTGGTCCAGGCGAGCTGGACGCCGTTCGAATAATCCTGGTCGGTTTTATAGAAGATGTCATTCTCGAACAGGATCGAGAGGGTGCCGTTTTCTTTTTTTGCACCATCAGCAAAAGACGGAACGGAACTTGCGCCCGCAACGATTCCACCACTCACAAGGGCAATACACGCCCCGTACGCAAATCTCGCCATACCAACTGTGCCCTCACCGCTATCGACTGCTAACGCGCGGGTGCGGTGTGGGTTGCACGGGGGCCGGCCAACAAAAAAGCGCCCCTTGGCTTGAGGGGCGCTTCTCTCACATGCAGTGGTGTTTCAGGCACGTTTGCGGCGCGCGAAACCGAGACCGGCGAGGCCCCCTGCCACAAGTGCCAGCGTCAAGGGTTCCGGCACGTTGCTACCGGGCGTGACGGCTTCGGCAGTATCTACACCCAGAATGTCGAACGCCCAGGCGTTGGTGCGGCCACAGCCCTGGTTTCCTGAGACGTCGATGAAAGCGCTTTGCTGATCGCTGCAATTCGTGAAGGACGGCTCCCCCGTGAAATTGCCTTGGCCCGTGCGGGTAAAACCATCGCTGAGCGCACCGAGTGC
>DATJDE010000298.1:0-1683 GCA_035497595.1 Rhizomicrobium sp.
GGCCTCCCCTCCTCCGCCTTCGCCGCCAAGGCGTTCACCGGCGCCAGGTTCGTCAAAGGTTTCAATCACCTGCCTGCGGCCGCCCTGGCTGCAGACCCGGTCGCCCCGGGCGGCCACCGGGTCATCTTTCTGTCGAGCGACGACGAGGACGCGACTGCTCCCGTGGCGGCCCTGGCCAGACAACTCGGCTTCGCACCCGTCAATCTGGGAAAGTTCAACGAGGGTGGCGCGCTGGTGCACGCACGCGGCCGCACTTGGGGCCAGCTCATCTTCCAGGACCTGTTCAAGAAGGAGCAGTAATCGATCTACGACCGTGTATTTCGGCCCGAGGCTCTATCGCCAGCTGTCGATGGCCTTCACTCCCACTCGATGGTGCCGGGAGGTTTGGAGGTGACGTCGTAGACGACGCGGTTGATGCCCCGCACCTCGTTGACGATGCGGGTGGCGCAGCGCGACAGGAAGGCGTGTTCGAAGGGGTAGCTGTCAGCGGTCATGCCGTCGGTGGAGGTGACGGCGCGCAAAGCGCAGACGCTTTCATAGGTGCGGGCATCGCCCATCACGCCGACGGTGCGCACCGGCAGCAGCACGGCGAAGGCCTGCCAGATCACATCGTAGAGACCGGCTTTGCGGATTTCGTCGAGATAGATCGTGTCTGCTTTACGCAGGATGTCGAGTTTTTCGCGGGTGATGGTGCCGGGGATGCGGATCGCAAGGCCCGGGCCGGGGAACGGGTGACGGCCCACGAAAGCCGGTGGCAGGCCAAGCTCGCGGCCCAATGCGCGCACTTCATCCTTGAAAAGTTCGCGCAACGGTTCGACCAGCTTCATCTTCATCCGGTCGGGCAGGCCGCCGACATTGTGATGCGATTTGATGGTGACCGAGGGGCCGCCGATGGCCGAGACGCTTTCGATCACATCCGGGTAGAGCGTGCCTTGCGCGAGGAAATCGGCGCCGCCGATCTTTTTGGCTTCTTCGTCGAAAATATCGATGAAGGATTTGCCGATGATTTTGCGCTTCTGTTCGGGATCGTCCACGCCTTCGAGGCGAGACAGGAACAGGTCTGCCGCATCAACATGGACCAGCGGGATATTGTAGTGGTTGCGGAACAGGGAGACGACCTCGTCGGCTTCGCCGCTGCGCATCATGCCGGTATCGACGAAGATGCAGGTGAGCTGATCGCCGATCGCTTCGTGGATCAGCACGGCGGCGACGGAGGAATCCACCCCGCCCGACAATCCGCAGATCACCCGCGAGGTGCCGACCTGTTCACGGATGCGGGCGATAGCCTCGGCGCGGAAGGCGCGCATGTTCCAATCCGGCGCGATGTTCGCGATGTTGAGCACGAAATTGCGCAACAGCGCGGAGCCGCGCGGGGTGTGGGCCACTTCGGGGTGGAACATCACGCCATAGAATTTGCGTGCCTCATCCGCGATCAGGGCGAAGGGCGCGTTTTCGCTTTTGGCGGCGACGTGGAAACCGGGGGGCAATTCCACCACGCGGTCGCCATGGCTCATCCAGACGTCGTCTTCTTCGCCCAGGGACCAGACATTCTCGAACAACGGGCTCTGGCCCGAGACTTCGAGGGTGGCGCGGCCGAATTCGCGCTCGCTGTGCGAGGCCTCGACCCGGCCACCCAGCTGGGTGACCAGCGTTTGCTGGCCATAGCAGATGCCCAGCACCGGC
>DATJDE010000299.1:0-16996 GCA_035497595.1 Rhizomicrobium sp.
AGTTCTTCGAGCCTTTCATCATCGGTCAGCATGTGGACGCGGGTTTTATCGCCCAGCCGCGTGATGCGGAAATGGCGCGCGGCGCGGGCGGCAACCTGCGGGGAATGGGTGACGAGCAGGACTTGCGTGGTTTTGGCGAGGCGTTGGAGGCGTTCGCCCACCGCATCGGCGACCGCACCGCCGACACCGCGATCCACTTCGTCGAACACAAGGGCGGCAGGCGGGCTTGCCTCGGACAGCGCAACTTTTAAGGCGAGAGAGAAGCGCGCGAGTTCGCCGCCAGAGGCAATTTTTGCCAGCGAGCCGAAACTTGCGCCTTCCACCGTTGCCACTTCAAAGGCGACCCGTTCAAGGCCATTCGCGGTTTCGGTGTCCAGCGGATCTAGCGCGACGCGAAATTTTGCGTGGGCCAATTTGAGGGGAGTGAGTTCGGTGGCGACGGCGGCATCAAGCGCGCTGGCGGCTTTTTTGCGCGCGGCGGAAAGTTTTTTAGCGGCGGCGAGATAGGTCTGGCGCGCCTGTTCGACCTGTTGTTCGGCGGCCAGGACTTTTGTGCCGCCGGTTTCCAGCGTTTCGCGTTTGGCTTCGAATTCTGCCTGGAGACGCGGCAATGCGTTGGGCGCTACGTTGTATTTGCGGGCTGCATCGCGCAGCGCGTAGAGCCGTTCTTCCTTCTTTTCCAGCTCACGCGGATTGTGTTTAAGGCTGGACAGCAGGGATTCGAGTTCGCGGCGCGCATCTTCGGTCAGCGCATAAGCTTGTTCCAGCGCGGTTTCAGCGGCGGCGGCGGCTTTGCGCGCATCTTCATGCAGGCGCGACAGACGCTTGAGCGCGCTGGCGAGATTGGCTTCCGCGCCGCGCTCGCCCGACAGTATAGCGGCAGCGGCGGATACTTCTTCCGCAATTTTGGTTGCGCCCATCAGCAAGGTGCGGGCCGAGGTGAGGGCGGCTTCTTCGCCGTCTTCGGCGCCGAGCGCGGTCAGCTCGTCGGCAGCGTGGCGGGTGTATTCGGCATCGGCCTGTGCGGCGGCCGCGGCGGCGCGCAAGGTTTCAGCTTCGCTGCGCAAAGCTTCGAGTTTGGCGAACAGCACGGCGGTTTCGGCGGCAAGGGTTTCGTGATTGCCGAAGCTATCGAGCAGGCGGCGGTGGGTGGCGTTGTCGAACAACCCGCGATCATCGGCCTGGCCATGCACCTCGACCAACACGGAGCCGAGATCGCGCAAGAGCGTAACGCCCACCGGCTCGTCGTTTACAAAAGCGCGGGTGCGGCCGTCGGCGGAAATGACCCGGCGCAGAATGATTTCGCCCGTCGCATCCATCGCGCTGTCGCGCAGCAGGGCGCGGGCGGGGTGATTTTTATCGGGGTCGAACACCGCGACGGAGGAGCCTTGGGTGGCACCGGGGCGAACGCCGGCACGCGCCCCTGCCCTGCCGCCTGCGGCAAGGCCCAGCGCATCCAGCAGAATGGATTTGCCAGCGCCCGTTTCACCCGTGAGCACGTTGAGGCCCGGCGCAAATTCAAGCGCCGAGATTTCGATTAGAACAATGTCGCGGACCGTTAGTGCCGACAGCATCGGACGCTTTTACAGGAAACCGAACGCCTTGCCGATCCAGGACCCTTTTTCCATCGACGGGCGCATGTTGTTCGACGTGAGCAGGTCATAGGAGCTTTGATACCAGATACTGCCGGGATAGTTGGCACCCAATACGGCGGCAGCGGTTTTGGCTTCGTTATAGATGCCAAGAGCATAATAGGCTTCGGTCAGCCGCTCCAGAGCCTCGGCGATCTGGGAGGTGCGCTGATACTGTTCCACCACCACCCGGAAGCGGTTGATCGCGCCGATATAATTGCCCTGCCGCAGATAGTAGCGGCCCACCGCCATTTCCTTGCCGGCCAGATGGTCCAGCGTCAGGTCCATCTTCAGCGTGGCGTCGCGCGCGTAATCGGTATCGGGGAAGCGCTGCACCACATCTTGCAGCGCCACCAGCGCAAGCTCGGTGTTGGACTGGTCCCGCCCGATATCGACGATCTGCTCATAGAGCGAAATCGCCTTCAGATAGAAGGCATAAGACACTTCCCGGCTGCCGGGATGGAGCTGGATATACTGGTCGGCGGCGGCAATGGTCTCGGTATATTTGTTGGCTTGATAGTAGCTGAACGCGCTCATCAGCATCGCGCGGCGGGCCCAGATCGAATAGGGGTGCTGGCGTTCGACTTCGGCGAATTGTTTGGCGGCATCGGACCAATTGCCCTGATCCACCGCTGTCCACGCGTCTTTATAGATCTGCGCAACGGGGCGTTCGACGTAGTTCGCGTCGGCGTCGTCGCCCTTTTTGCCGTTGAACATGTCGCTGATAGATTCGCAGCCCGACAGCGACAGGCTGGCCGCAAGGGCCAGTGCCACGACGCGCGCACGTTTGAAACTCATGCCCGGCATTGTTCGGTCCGACTCTGGTTTGCGCTCCACCCGGACCCTTTATGCTATGCCTGCCCGCCCCGGTCCAGCAGGGGGGCATTGCGGCCAATGATCTCAACAACTTAGAGGGTTACGCGGGTGTAATTTGCAGGTTCCGCGAACAGTGCGCGCAACAGGGCGTTATTGAGCGCGTGGCCCGACCTTATACCTTCGAACCGGGCCAGAAGCGGCGCTCCGGCCAGCGCCATATCGCCCAGCGCATCCAGCACCTTGTGGCGGACGAATTCATCTTCAAAGCGCATCAGGGGGGCGTTGACCACGCGGTCGCCATCGATTGCCAGCGTGTTTTCGAGCGATGCGCCCCGGCCCAGCCCGGCTTTGTTCAAGGCATCGAGTTCATGGAGGAAGCCGAAGGTGCGGGCGGGCGCGATATCGCGGCGGAACCCTTCGACTGAGAAGGGCCAATGGATGGTTTGGCGACCTATTGCGGCAGACGGGAAGACGATCTCGAAATCGAAGCTGCAGGCCTCTGCGGGGTGGAGCGTGGCCCGCGCCTCGCCCGCTTCCACGGTGACGGATTTGAGGACTTTGATGGTTTGGCGCGGCACATCCTGCGCGCGAATGCCCGCTTCTTCGATCAAAGCGAGATAGGACAGCGCATCGCCATCGAGGATTGGTGGTTCGGGGCCATCCAGCTCAACGGTGAGATCGTCGATTTCGGCGCCCGCAACCGCGGCCATCAGGTGTTCGATCACGCCGACGCTGACGCCATCCTGCGCAATGACCGTGCCCAGCCGGGTTTCGGCAACATGGGTGAAATGCGCGGGGATGGACCGGGACAGATCGGTGCGGTGAAAGACGATGCCTTGCCCGGCTGGCGCAGGCCTCAGGCGCATATGCACGATTTGCCCGGCATGGAGGGCAATGCCTTTGGTGGAAACGTCGCTTGTAATGGTTTTGCGCGGGGCCATGAAAGGCTGAATAGCCGATGCGGGCGCAGTGTTCGAGCCCCCGGGCCGTAAAACGCGGGGCCCGGGGTGAACATTTCCCCCTCATCCCGCTACGGCAGGATGAGGGGAAAGTGTGTGGTTAGTTGGTCTGGCGGCGCAGGAAGGCAGGAATTTCGAACTGCTCATCCTTGCGCTGATCGGGGAACAGATCGTCGCCTTGTGCCTGCTGCACGGCTGCGTTGCGGGCAGGTTCCGGCTGGATACGGGCGATGACCTGTGACGTCGCACGCGGCTGGGCAACCGGGGTCGGGGCCGGTTCATGCCGCGGTTCAGCTGCGCGGCGCGAGCGCCCGAACAGGCCGAACAGGCCGGATTTCTTTTGCGGCTCGGCGTGATGGACCTCTGCAATCGGTTCCGGGCGCGGCGCCGGCGGCGGGGCGCGCAGGGTTGCGACTTCGGGCAGGGGCGCAGGTTCGGGCAGCGGCTCTTCCTGATGGAAGCTGACCATATCGTCTTCCTGCGTCATGGCGGGGGCCGCATTCAGTTCTTCGGCAAGCGCTTCGACCTGACGATGGACTGGATTGGCCGAGGCCCGCGTGATGGCCGAAACCGTGGCGACAGGGGCCAGACCGCCGCCCATGGCAACCTTGGGCTGGGTTGTAGCGGCCGAACTTCCGCGCGGACGCAGACGTTCGATATTTTCCGGCAGCTCGCGCATCTGATCGGCATCGATGCCGGTGGCGACGACCGAGACCCGGATGCGCCCTTCCATATCATCGAGGATGGTGTTGCCGAAGATGATGTTCGCATCGGGATCGACTTCGGCGCGCACGCGATTGGCGGCCTGTTCGACTTCGAACAGCATCAGATCCGGCCCGCCGGTGATGTTGATGAGAACGCCGCGGGCGCCCTTCATCGACACATCTTCGAGCAGCGGATTGCAGATGGCGGCATCGGCGGCCTTTTGCGCGCGATCCTCGCCCTCAGCTTCGCCGGTGCCCATCATCGCTTTGCCCATCTCGGAGATCACCGACTTGATGTCGGCGAAGTCGAGGTTGATGAGGCCGGGCATCATGATGAGATCGGTCACGCCGCGCACGCCGCTGTGCAGCACTTCGTCGGCCATGGTGAAGGCCTGGGCGAAGGTGGTGCGATCGTTGGCGACGCGGAACAGATTCTGGTTCGGAATCACGATCAGGGTGTGAACGTAATTCTGTAATTCCAGGATACCGCGTTCGGCAATGCGCATGCGCTTGTCGCCTTCAAAGGCGAAAGGCTTGGTCACCACACCGACGGTGAGGATGCCGAGTTCACGCACCGCCCGCGCGATGACGGGGGCAGCACCCGTTCCGGTGCCGCCGCCCATGCCTGCGGTGATGAACACCATGTGGGATGAGCCGATCTGCTCCAGAATCTCGTCGAGGGATTCTTCGGCGCCTGCACGGCCGATATCGGGCTGAGCGCCTGCGCCCAACCCTTCGGTGACGCGCGCGCCCATCTGGATTTTGCGTGTCGCTTTTGACTGGATGAGCGATTGCGCATCGGTGTTGGCCACTACGAATTCGACCCCCTCGAGCTTCGAGGAAATCATGTTGTTGACGGCATTGCCGCCTGCGCCGCCGACGCCAAGGACCGTGATCCGCGGTTTCAGTTCGGTCGTCTCTGGCGCCCTGAAATTAATTGTCATGACCGTTCTCCTTAGTGTCTTTCATCGTCTTTGCCTGTTCACCCACGGACGCCCGATCTTTATAGGGGGCTATCCATTAACACTTTGTTTACCCAAGTAACCGGTTTGTTAACCGGGTCAGAAAACCTTCACGGCCCGGTTCTTTCGCGTCCAGCGCAAGATCGGGGTTGAGAAGCTCACGCGGCATCGATGCGCCTGCTACCAGCAGGCCCACCGCGGTCGCATAGTCCGGGCTGGTAGATGCCGCGGGCAGGCCGGGAAACGCTTGCGGCCGCCCAATACGCACCTGTTTGTTGAGGATGCGGGCCGCCAGCTCGCGCACGCCCGAAAGCTGGGAGCCGCCGCCGGTGAGAACCGCGCGCCGCCCTGCCGCCACATCATAGCCGCTGGCACGCAGGCGGGTTTGCACCTCGCCCAGAATTTCTTCCATCCGGGCCTGAATGATACGGGTCAGCATGGAGCGCGGGACGCGCATGCCGCCATCACCATCTTCCCCCATCTGGGGCAGGGTCACGACATCGGCGCCATATTCCAGATCGCCCAGCGCCGCGCCATGCAACGTCTTGGCGCGTTCGGCCGCGGAAAGCGGCGAGGCCAGCATGCGCGCCAGATCGGAGGTGACCTGCTGACCGCCCATCGGCACCACATCGGCATGAACGAGCTGGCCTTCGAGGAAGACCGCGATGGAGGTCACCCCGCCGCCCAGATCGATCACGGTTGCGCCGAGTTGCTTTTCATCCGGCGTCAGCGTGGCAAGGCCGCTGGCGAAAGGGGCGAACAGCGTGCCGGAAATCGACAGGTGGCAGCGTTCGATTGCGAGTTTCAGGTTCTGCAATGGCGAGGGCCGCACGCCGACCGCATGCATCGCCACACCGATCCGCTGGCAGAACATGCCGGAGGGATCGCTCACGCCGCGCGCTTCATCCACTACATAGGTGGTGGGCGCGGACTGGATGATTTCATAGCCTTCGAGCGTGCATTTGGCCCGGCCATCGGCCAGCAGGGCGCGCAAATGCGCATCGGTCACCAGCGCACCGTCCAGCGTCATCACATTGCGCGAGGTAATGTTAACGGGCTGGCCGCAATTGATGCCGATCACCACGTTCTGGATGCGCGCATCGGCGTGGTTTTCGGCAGCGGCCACCGCATCGCGGATAGATTCTTCGGCCAGATCGAGGCTGGTCACGGTGCCGGCCTTGATGCCTTGCGATTCGCGCAACGCAGCACCCAGCACACGCAATTTGCCCGGCTCTGCACGGCCGATCAGACAGACGACTTTGGACGAGCCAACATCGAGCGCCGCCACCAATCCGGTGCGGTAGCCAACCTGCTCTGCCGATCCTGTGCGCATCCGAACCGTTTCACCCATCAGGCAGATTTCCCCCGATGGACCTGCTGTTTGTTGCCGTTGCGAAGCAGAAAGAAATACGTCGTGGGCGAGCGCAAGTCGATCTGCGTCACGTCACGTTCGAGGATACCTTTGTCGACGATCAGGCTCTCGAGGGTGGCCAGCTCTTTCTGCCAGCCGCGTTCGGGAAGCTGCACGACCACACTGTCGTCCAGCACCAGATTCCAGCGCCGCTCACCCACCCGCTGCAGGCCTTTGAGGCGCGCGTTGATGGCGCGGTAACCGGGCAGCGCATCAACGATTTCGGCAGCCGCTTCGGGCGCGCCGGTGCCGATGAAATGGGGGAGCTTGAGAAATTCCTGATAGCCGTGGTCGGTGATGAGCGCGCCGGAGCGCTCAATCATCCAGATGCGCCCTTGCGCATCCCGCCACAGGGCGAAGGGCACTTTTTCGGTGACGCTGACGGTGATTTCGTCTGGGTAGCGGCGGCGGACATCGGCGGTCTTGATCCACTCCAGCCCGAGCAGGCGCTCACGCGCGTCATGAATATCGGCGCCGAAGATCGACTGGCCGAGGTGGAAACCGAGCGTGGTCAGCACAGTTTGCGGCGGGGTGCGACGGGCACCGATAAGGTGAACCTCTGCAATACCGAAACCAGCATCGGCGGCGAGAACCCCAAGTCCGCGTTCGGCGGCATCCACCGTGCGGCCAATCACGCCGCTGACGAGAATGGCGACGACCAGCGTGAGGGCGGCGAGCGCCAGCGTGGCGGCAAGAACCGGGCGGCGCGCCGTGACCAGCTTTAGTGGGGATTTGAGGATCCGCAGCCACAGCGGGGCATCATCGGGGCGGTGGCGCGTTTTTGTTTTGACCGCAGCGACACGGGCGACAGGCGGCGCTGCCCGGCGCGCGGTTTGCGCGCGAGAGCGTGACGCCTTTGCCGTGGCGCTCACCGATCGCATGAAGCGTCCTCCACCATCCAGCGCACGAGGGCGCCGAAGCCATATCCACAGAAGGATGCCTGCTCCGGTACCAACGAGGTGGGAGTCATTCCCGGCTGTGTGTTTACTTCCAAGAGAATCAGTCTGTGATTCGTCCCCGAATCGTCATAGCGGAAATCTGCGCGGCTGACTCCCCTGCAGCCCAAAATTTCGTGCGCTTTTTCGGCCATGCGCATCGCTTTTTCAGCGGTTGCCGCTGGAATCTTTGCCGGGATGACATGATCCGATCCACCGGAGGCATATTTCGCCTCGTAATCGTAGAACGCGGTGTGGGGCACGATCTCGGTGACGGCCAGTGCCTTGCCGCCCATCACCGCAACAGTGAGTTCCCGGCCTGGCACATAGTCTTCGACCATCATCGAATCGGAAAGCTGCCAATCGTCCCGGCCAAGTTCGGCGGGCGGGCGGTTATCACCCTTCCTTATTATAAAGACGCCGACGCTGGAGCCTTCGCTCACCGGTTTGACGACATAAGGCGGTTCGAGCAGATGGCCAGCGGCGACCGTGCGCCGGTCTGCGACCACCGAGTTCACCACGGGAATGCCGCCAGCGCGAAACACATCCTTCGCGCGCTGCTTGTGCATGGCGAGCGCCGAGGCAAGCACGCCGGAATGGGTGTAGGGGATGCGCAAAAGCTCCAGCAGGCCCTGCACGCAGCCATCTTCACCCCAGCGGCCATGCAGGGCGTTGAACACCACATCGGGTTTGGCGTCGCGAAGCTGGATGGCGAGGGTGTCGGTCGCATCGATCTCCACCACCTCGAAACCTTCACCCTTCAGGGCATCGGCGCAGGCGCGGCCCGAGACCAGGCTGACCTCACGTTCGGCGGAATGGCCGCCCAGAAGTACGGCAACTTTGGTCATTGGCTTGTCTCCGGCAGGCCGACGCGGCGGATTTCCCATTCCAGCGTCACGCCGGAGGTTTTCGCCACGCGCGCCCGCACTTCTTCGCCCAACGCCTCGATATCGGCGGCGCTGGCATCGGCGGTGTTGATGAGAAAGTTGCAGTGCTTTTCGGAGACTTGCGCCTGGCCCCGCATCAGGCCGCGGCAGCCTGCCTGATCAATCAACTGCCAGGCTTTGTGGCCGGGCGGGTTTTTGAAGGTGGAGCCACCTGTTCTGGTTTTAACGGGCTGGGAGGCTTCGCGATCTTCGACGAGCTGGTTCATGCGGGCGCGAATCTCATCGGGCACACCGCGCACCCCTTCGAACACCGCTTCGACGAAGATGACATCTTCGGGCACTGTGGTTTTGCGATAGGAAAAGCCCAAATCTTCGCGGGTGAGGTGCAAGAGATTGCCTTTGCCATCCAGCGCGGTGGCTTCGACCAGAATTTCGGCGATTTCCCGGCCATAGCATCCGGCATTCATGCGCAGCGCGCCGCCGATGGTGCCGGGGATGCCGCGCAGGAATTCGAGGCCCGCAATGCCCCTGTCGGCGGCAAGGCGCGCGACATTGGCATCCAGTGCTGCCGCGCCTGCGCGGATGCGGGTGCCATCGGCCACGGCTTTGCCGAAGGCGGCAGGCAGGCGAACGACGACGCCGGGGATTCCGCCATCGCGCACCAGAAGATTTGAGCCGACGCCGATGACGCTGACCGGCACTTGCGCAGGCTTTTGCGCGAGGAAGGCGGCGAGGTCAGATGTATCGGCGGGGCGGAAAAGGATTTCGGCGGGGCCGCCTGCGCGGAACCAGACGAGATCTTTGAGCCCTGCGTTTTCTGTTTGCGTGCCGCGCGTTGGCGGCAAGGGGGCGTTGATGCGGGAGGTCATCACGGTTTGCCCTCCCCTGCTTTCAATGCAGTTTCCAGATTGTGCGCCCAGCCGGTGATGGAGCCTGCGCCGAGCAGCACAATGGCGGCGCCCGGTTTTGCGAAAGGGGCGACGACGGCGGCAAGATCGGCTTCGCCATCGATGGTCATGACATTGCGGTGGCCATGCATCCGCAGGGCTTCGGCATAGCTGTCACGATTGAAATTCTCGATGGGCAATTCGCCCGCCGCATAGACCGGCGCGATCACTGCCACATCGGCATCGTTGAGGCAGGTGCAGAACTGATCGAACGTATCGCGCAGCCGTGTATAGCGATGGGGCTGAACCACGGCGACGACCGGGCCGCTATAGGCCTGGCGCGCGGCTTTCAAAGCGGCGGCGATTTTGAATGGGTTGTGGCCGTAATCATCGATGATCGCGGCGCCTTTATATTCCCCTACCTTGGTGAAACGGCGTTTGACGCCTTCAAAGGCGCCGAGGCCTTGGCGGATAAGGACATCGCTGACACCCAGTTCGCGCGCCACCACGATCGCGGCCAGCGCGTTCTGCACATTATGTTCGCCCGGCATGGGCAGGGTCAGCCGGTCGAGCCGGATTTCAGTGCCCTTGCGGCGATCCGAGATCACCACATCGAAATGGGAGGCGCCTTGCGAATAGCTGACATTGATGGCGCGCACATCGGCCTGGGGCGAGAAGCCATAGGTGATCATGCGGCGGTCTTCGATGCGGCCTATCATGGCCTGCACTTCGGGATGATCCAGGCACACCACTGCGAAGCCATAAAACGGCACGTTTTCGATGAAGCGCTGGAAGGCGGCGCGCATATTGTCGAACGTACCGTAGAAATCCAGATGATCGGGATCGGCATTGGTGACCACCGCCACGGTTGCCGGGAGGCGCAGGAAGGTGCCGTCGCTCTCATCAGCTTCGACCACCACCCATTCGCCTTCGCCGAGGCGGGCATTGGTGCCATAGGCGTTAATGATGCCGCCATTGACGACCGTGGGATCGAGCCCGCCTGCATCGAGCAGGGCTGCAACCATGGTCGTGGTGGTGGTTTTGCCGTTGGTGCCAGCGACAGCGACACACCATTTCAGACGCATGATCTCGGCCAGCATTTCGGCGCGGCGTACCAGCGGCAGGTTTTGCAGGCGCGCGGCATCGAATTCCGGATTGCCGGGTTTCACGGCGGAGGAATAAACGATGACATGGGCGTCTTTGATATTGTCCGCGCTGTGGCCGATGGAGACCTTGATGCCCATGGCGCGCAGGCGTTTGACATTGGCGCTGTCGGCCACATCCGAGCCCTGAACCTTATAGCCGAGATTGTGCATGATCTCGGCAATGCCGCTCATGCCGATGCCGCCGATGCCGATGAAATGGATCGCGCCGATATCCAGCGGCACGCGGGTGTGGACGGAAATTTGTGTGGGCGCGGCGTTCATGCGGCCTTCTCCAGAGTATCAACAACATCGGCAAGACGCAGCGCGGCATCGGGGCGGGCGAGGCTTTGCGCGGCGGTGGCCCGCTTGGCAAGATCTTCGGGCACCGCAAACGCCTGTTCCAGCATGGCGGCGAGAAATTGCGGGGTGAGTTCGCTTTGCGCCACGCGCCAGCCTGCGCCAGCATTGGCGAACACATCGGCATTGGCGGTTTGATGGTCATCGGTCGCGCCGGGCAGCGGAATGAGAATGGCGGGACGGCCGATGGCAGCCAGCTCTGCGATTGTGCCCGCGCCCGAACGCCCGATCACCAGATGGGCAGCAGCCATGCGGGCGGGAAGATCGGCGAAGAAGGGCGCAAGCTCAGTGGTGATGTGTGCCGCGTCATAAAGGGTGCGGACGTTATCGATATCTTCGGCGCGGCATTGCTGCACGATGTTGAGGCGGGCGCGCACATCCTGCGGCAGTAATGCCATGGCTTTGGGGACAATCTCGCTCAAGGCGCGCGCGCCCTGGCTGCCGCCGAAAATGAGGATATTGAGGGGGCCTTCAGCATCCGGCGCTGCATAAGGCGTGGTGGCGGCGTCCAGCACGGCGGGGCGCACGGGGTTGCCGGTCATCACGATTTTTGAGTCATCACGCGGCGCGAAGCGCACGATGGGGAACGCCGCGGCGACGATATTTACGCGGTTGGCGACAAGCCGGTTGACCCGGCCCAGCACCGCGTTCTGTTCGAGAATTGCAGTGGGCAGGCGCGCCAGCGTGGCCGCGAGCATCACCGGCAGGCTGGGATAACCGCCGAAGCCAATGACAGCGGCGGGTTTGATGCGGACGAGCTTGATGCTGGCGGCAATGACGCCGATGGCGATTTCGAGCGCGGCCAGTAGCTGCAGCCCCACGCCCTTATCGGCAAAGCTGGCGGCAGGCACTGTTTCGATTTCAGCGCCCGGAAAGGCGCGGGTGAAATTAGCGCCGCGCCCATCGGTCATCACCACGATGCGCGCGCCGCGCCGCACCAGCTCCTCGGCCAGCGCCTGTGCCGGGAAAAGATGGCCGCCTGTGCCGCCCGCTGAAAGAACGATGGTTTTCATGCGGTGCGCGCCCCGGCTGGCATGGCCATGCGGGAATCGCGCATTTCGAGTTGCGGGCGCTGGCGCGTGACGGCAAGCGCGAAGCCCATGGTCAGCGCCACCGCGAACAGCGACGACCCGCCATAAGAGATGAACGGCAGCGTCATGCCTTTGGCGGGCAACAGGCTGACGGCGACACCCATATTGATGAAAGCCTGAATCCCGATGACGACGGCAAGGCCTGCGCCCGCCAATTGGGTGAAGGGATCGCGGGTGCGGCTGGCGCGTAGCAAAAGACGCACGGTGAGCGCGCAGAACAATGCCGCGATGATGGCGCAGAGGATGAGGCCAAATTCTTCCCCCGCGACGGCGAAGATGAAATCGGAGTGTGCATCCGGAATACGGTATTTGATGGTCCCTGCACCCGGGCCTACGCCTGCAAAGCCGCCATGTTCGAACGCTTTCAGCGCCAGACCGGCCTGATAACCAGCTTGATCGGGGTCTTTTATCGCCGCGAGATATTGGTCTACCCGGCGGCTGACATGGGAGAAGAACATATAGGCAAAGCCAAGCAGCGCCGCGCCAGCGCCGGCCAACACGCCCATCCAGTGAAGCCGCAAGCCTGCGAAGAACAGCAGGCAGCCCCACAATGCGAGCAGCAATCCGGTTTGGCCGACATCGGGTTGTTGCAGCAGGATCACCACGGGAACCACGACCATGAACAGGGTGATGAGTTCTTTGGGAAGGCGCATGGGGCGCTGATCGGCAAGGATGGTAGCGGCAAGAATGGCGAAGCTGGGCTTGAGAAATTCGGACGGTTGCAAGGTGAACCAGCCCAGATCGATCCAGCGTTTGGCCCCCAGCACTTCATTGCCGGTGAACAGCACCAGCGCCGAACCGATGACGGCGAACGCGAAGGTGATGGCCGCTGTCAGCTTGATGGTGCGGATGGTGAGACTGGAGGCAGCCGCGAGGATACCGGCCGCGACAAGGGCGAAGGTGATCTGTTTGGCGGCATAACGAAAATCGCCTTGCGACAATGGCCCGCCAGTGGCAGCCGGACTCGCAGCGAAGGTCAACATCAACCCAATGGCGATGAGGGCAAGCATCAACACCAGGGCGACGCGATCCACCGTCCACCACCAGCTTGCGAAACCGCCGCGTTGCGCGCGCGATAGGCTCATTGCGCCGCCTCCCTGTCTTTGACGCAGGCAGCGGCAAGGGCACGGAAAACATCACCCCGATGCTCGAAATCGCGAAACTGATCGAAGGAGGCACAGGCCGGAGACAGCAGCACCACAGGCGCGGGCGCTGGCGATTTTGCGGCATCGGCGCTCGCGGCGGCGACCGCATTTTCCAGCGTGTGCACGATTTCGTGCGGCACGCCTTCCAGCGTGGCGGCGAACTGGCTGGCTGCATCGCCGATCAAGTAAGCTTTGCGGATGCGGCCAAAATGCGGGCGCAAGGGCTCGATGCCGCCCTCTTTCGCCTTGCCGCCCGCGATCCAGTAAATGTCGGGGAAACAGACAAGCGCACGGGCAACCGCGTCGGCATTGGTGGCTTTGGAATCGTTGATGAAGCGCACCTTGCCAACCTGCCCCACATCCTCAATGCGATGCGCAAGGCCGGGAAAGCTTTCAATCGCCGAAACGATGGCGCGGGTATCGTTGATATAGGGTTTGACCGCCGCATAGGCGAGCGCCGCGTTTTGCCAGTTATGGGCGCCTGGCAGATGTCTGGCGCTGGAAAGCTCCATGACCTTGGTAGCGTGCTGGCGCTGGGCATCATAGAGCGCGCCGTCGAGCACGAAGATACCACGGCCCAATACCTTGCCCACCGAGACCGGCACGGTTTCGGCATCGGCGCTGGCCGACAATTGGGTATAGATGGCGGCGGACTGTTGATCGTCGACCCCGATGCAGATGACGCCGTTGGGCGCGGTCTGCTTCAACAGGCGGCGCTTGACGGCGACATAGCCTTCCATCGAACCGTGGCGGTCGATGTGGTCTGGCGTGATGTTGGTCAGCACTGTCACATCGGGTATCAGGCTGGGCGACAGGTCGATCTGATAGGATGAAACTTCCAGAACGAAAATCGGTTTGCCATTGCGCAAATCCAGTTCAAGCACCGGTCTGCCGATATTGCCGCCGATTTCCGCAGCAAAGCCGCAGGACGACAGGATATGGCCGATCAACGCGGTGGTGGTGGATTTGCCGTTGGTGCCGGTGATGGCAATGATCGGCGCTTTGCCCGCGCGATCGGGCTGGCTGCGAATTTCGCGGGCGAACAGTTCGATATCGCCAATCACTTCCACCCCTGCGTCACGCGCGGCGCGCACCACTTCGTGCGGTGCAGGGTGGGTGAGCGGGATGCCGGGGCTGAGGATCACAGCTCTTAATTTATCCCAGGGCCAGGTGCGGAAGGAGCCGATGGTGGCGCCCGCTGCTTGGCCAGCAGCGTTGGCGGCTTCGCGCTGATCCCACGCATAAACGCGCGCGCCGCCTGCGGTGAGCGCGCGAATGGAGGCAAGGCCCGAGCGTGCCAGGCCGAAAACCCCAACATCCATATTCGCGAAGCGTGCGACCGTGATCATTGTTATCTCAGCTTCAGGGTGGACAGGCCGATCAGCGCGAGCACCACCGCGATGATCCAGAAGCGGATCACGATGGTGGGTTCTTTCCAGCCGACCTGTTCGAAATGATGATGGATCGGCGCCATGCGGAAGACCCGCTTGCCGGTGAGTTTGAACGAGACGACCTGCACGATGACCGACACGGTTTCGAGCACGAAGAGGCCGCCGACAATGGCGAGCACGATTTCATGTTTGACAGCGACGGCAACCGCACCGAGTGCGCCGCCAAGGGGCAGCGAGCCGGTATCGCCCATGAACACCATGGCGGGGGGCGCGTTGTACCAGAGAAAGCCGAGGCCCGCGCCGATCAGGGCGGCGAGAAACACCGCAAGTTCGCCAGTGCCTGCCACATAGTGGATTTGCAGATAGTCAGCGAACTTCACATTGCCGACGAGATAGGCAATCAGCAGGAAGGCTGCTGCCGCGATGATCACCGGCACGATGGCAAGCCCGTCCAGCCCATCGGTGAAGTTCACTGCATTGGATGCGCCTGCGATGACAAAGCCGCCGATCAGGATGAAGAACAGGCCGAACGGCACGAGCACTGTTTTCATGAACGGCACGCTGAGCATGCCGGCAAGCGAGGGCGCTTCGAGGGACATTAAAAACCAGGTGGCGAGGAACCCGACGCCGAACTCGACCGCCAGCCGCAAGCGGCCGCTGATCCCATCGGACGAGCGTTTGGTCACCTTTCTGTAGTCATCAAATATACCGAGCAATCCGTAGGCAACGACGACCATCAGGATAACCCAGACATACGCATTGGTGAGTTCGGCCCAGAGCAGCGTCGAAACGATCAACGGTATCAAGATCAGCAGGCCGCCCATGGTTGGGGTGCCCTGCTTTTCGATGATGTGGCGTTGCGGGCCGTCGGCGCGGATGGGTTGGCCTTTGCCCTGTTTGGCTTTGAGCCAGCGGATCAGCGCCGGGCCGATGATAAAGCCGATCAGCAATGCGGTGATCACCGCACCCACCGCGCGGAAGGAAATGTAGCGGAACACGTTCAGCGCCGAGAAATGATCGGCCAGGGGAACGAGGAAATATGGGAGCATCAGCGGGCTCCCTTTTTTAAGGCGTCAACGATCACGGACATGCGGCTACCGAAGGATCCTTTGATGAGAACGGTGTCGCCGGGCTTCAGCGCGGCGAGGATTTGTGGGGCGAGGTCTGCGGACGTTTTGGCATGGGCGCCGCGTTGTGGCTGCGGCAGCGTATCCCACAGAGCGGACATATGCGTGCCAACGGTAAACACCAGATCGGGGTTGGCCGCCTTTATCGGTTGGGCGAGAGCTGCATGGTGGGTGGCAGCGTCGGCGCCCATTTCCAGCATATCGCCCAGAATGGCGATGCGGCGGCCTGTGGTTTGTGCTGCGCCCAACACCGCGAGCGCGGCAGCCATGGACGCGGGATTGGCATTGTAGCTTTCGTCGATCACATGGATGCCGCCATCTGTGGTGAAGCGCGCGCCGCGGCCGCCGAGCGCCGCGAAGTTTGGCAACGCGTTTGCGGCGGCGGCGACATCACCGCCCGTTACCGCGACGGCAAGAAGGGCGGCGAGCGCGTTGCTGGCGATATGTTCGCCGGGCGCGCCGATCTCAAAGGTGATTTTACGCCCAAGAATTTCGGCTTCGATGCGGCTGCCGTTTTGCTTGTTTTCCAGGGAAAGCAGTTTGGCATCTGCGCCATTGTGGCCAAATGTACGGATATTCGTAATGCCCGCTTGTTTGGCGCGGGCGATCAGGCGGGCGACATAAGGGCTGTCTGCGGGGAGGATGGCGGTGCCGTTTGGGGCAAGGCCTTCGAAGATTTCAGATTTGGCGTCGGCAATTGCCTCGCAGGTGCCGAAGAATTCGAGATGGGCAGGAGCAATTGTAGTGACGATCGCGACATGGGGGCGGACGATGCCAACCAGCGCGCGAATTTCGCCGAAATGATTCATCCCGACTTCGAAGATGCCGGTGCGGGCATCGCGCGGCAAAGACGCGACGCTCAGCGGCACGCCCCAATGGTTGTTGTAAGACGCGGCGGAGGCATGGGTCCTGCCCAGCGCGCCGAAAGCCATACGCAGGATTTCTTTGGTGGTAGTTTTCCCGGCGCTCCCGGTGACGGCGATGATGCTCGCCTCACTGCGGGCGCGGGCGGCGCGGGCGAGATCTTCCAGGCCGCGCTGGGTATTGGCCACATTCAGCGCGACGCCCGGAATATCACGCGACACCAGCGCGGCGCAGGCACCGCGTTCAAAGGCGGCGGCGACGAAGTCATGGCCATCGCGATTGTCGCCCTTGAGCGCAACGAAAAGATCGCCTGGTTGCAGGGTGCGGGTGTCGATGGAAAGGGCGCGTACGCCGAAGGGAGCAGAGGCTTCGCCCAATGTGGCCTGTGCCGTTTCGGCGGATGTCCACAGCGCGCCATCAGCGCCTTCGGCCATGCGCCCGCCGCTTAAGCTTGCGGCGCGGATGGCTTCATCGCGATCCGAGAACGGGCGGGTTTGGGTGCCGATAGTCTGGCCGCTTTCATGCCCCTTGCCAGCGATGACTAGTGTATCACCCTCGCCCAACGCGGCGATGGCGGCGGCGATGGCTTGCCCGCGATCACCGATATTTTGTGCGGATGCGCAACCGGCCAGCGCTTCGCTGCGGATGGTGGCGGGATCTTCACTGCGCGGATTATCATCGGTG
>DATJDE010000300.1:0-2281 GCA_035497595.1 Rhizomicrobium sp.
GGGCAATTGAACCAGCCGCGTTTGCCGGACATCAAGGGCGTGGGCACGTTTGAAGGCCCGGCCTTTCATTCGGCCCGCTGGCGGCATGATGTGGATTTGAAGGGCAAGCGGGTGGCGGTGATCGGCACTGGCGCATCGGCGTTTCAGTTTGTGCCTGCGATTGCGCCGGATGTGGCTGAGATGAAAGTGTTTCAGCGCACGCCGCCCTGGCTGGGGCCGACGCCGGATTATCATGACAAGGTTTCCGAAGGGAAAAAATGGCTGCTGGAGCACGTGCCGTTTTACGGCAAGTGGTATCGCTTCTGGCTATTCTGGATGTTGACGGACGGGCTTTACGAGTATGTGAAGACGGACCCGACCTATAACGGCCCGCCCACGGCGGTGAGCCCGGCCAATGCGCTGTTGCGTGAGATGTTGATGGCGATGATCAAGCCGCAGACCGAGGGTGCGCCGGAGCTGTTCGACAAGATCATTCCGGATTATCCGCTCGGCGGAAAGCGTTCGCTGCGCGACAATGGTGTGTGGGTGAATGCGTTGAAGCGCGACAATGTTGAGCTGGTGACGACGCCGGTTGAGGAGATCAATGCGCGCGGCGTGAAGACCACGGATGGCGAACAGTTCGATGCCGATGTGCTGCTGTATGGCACCGGCTTTCATGCCTCCGACTTTTTGCGCACGTTCAAGGTTTATGGACGTGAGGGTGTGGAACTGCATGAGCGCTGGAACGGGGATGCGCGGGCCTATTTGGGCATGACGGTGCCGGGGTTTCCCAACTTCTTTATTCTGTATGGGCCGAACACCAATATCGTGGTGAATGGCAGCATCATCTTCTTCAGCGAATGTTCGGTGCGCTATGTGCTGGAAAGCCTGAAGCTGCTGGCCGAAACCGGGCACAGCACGCTGGAGGTGAAGGGGCCGGTGCACGATGCCTATAATGAAAAGGTCGATGCGGCGAACAAGCTTATGGCCTGGGGCGCGCCGCAGGTTTCGAGCTGGTACAAAAATGCGACCGGGCGGGTGAGCCAGAACTGGCCGTTCCCGCTGGTGGACTATTGGCAGGCGACGCTGAAACCGAACCCCAATGATTTTATCTTTGGGGAGCGGCGGTCACGGAAAGCGGCTTGAACCTACTCCGCCGTTGTCAGCTTCATCAGGACGAGCCCGGCTACGATCAAGGCCGCGGCGAGGATGCGGGCCGGGCTTAGCGCTTCACCCATGAAGGCTGCACCGACGATGAAGGTGCCCACCGCGCCTATGCCTGTCCACATCGGGTAGGCGGTGCCGAGGGGGAGCGATTTCATCGCCGTGGAGAGAAGCCAGAAGCTGGCGATCATGGCGATGAGGGTGATCGAGGTGGCCCAGAGTTTGGTGAAGCCGTCGGATTGCTTCATGTAATAGGCCCAGACGATCTCCAGGATTCCGGCGGCGGTGAGGGCGATCCAGGCCATGGGTGCTCTTTCGTTAGCTGAGATGAAGTTTTGTCTTGATGCGGTTCAGATAATATTCGGCGCGCTGCCATTTGCGATATTTTTCGATGCTGGCGGACATTTGCGCCGGAAAGACGGCAAAAGTGTTTTGCTGTTTGGCCCGGGCGAACGCTGTGTGGCTCAAGGCGGAAATTTCGGCACGGGTTTGGTAGATCCGGCGGCGGATCAGGTTGATGTGGGACCAGCGAGGCGTCACGCGCTTTTTGGGGCGCCAGATGCGCGCTTTGTCTTTGAGCCAGAGGCGCAACGAAAGCCCTTCGCGGCGGTAACGAAAACCGCCGGCCTGGGATTCATACGCATCTTTGGCGGATAGCGGTTCCAGGGTAAGGCGCCCGCTATTTTTCGCGGCGGCGATGAGTGCGCTGGCGCGACTGGTGCGGGCGATCACGACATTGGTGCCTTGGGCGTCGTTCACATATTTCGGCAGCCAGGCATCGCCGATGGAAATATCGGCAAGCTCGCCCACCACATCGTCGCAAAACTCGCAGGCATTCGGTTTGAAGAAGCCAAGGCCCCATTCGCGGCCAAACAGGCCTGCCATCGGGGCTTCGGCGTGTTCGCCCGTGGTGGAGGTGGCGGAAAAGCCGTAGCTGCTGGCGGTGCGGCCTTCCAGTTTGCGCCGAAAATCGACCGCGGCGAGAGTGTTGGGCGCGATGCCGAGCTGCCAGGCGAGGGAGGCGGCAAAATCCGCCGTCTTCATGTGACCACAGAACAGGCCGACGAAGAAGGTGATGCGCGCCGCGACCACCGCATCTTCGGCGCAGATGTTGCGGATAGCTTTGAGCATGCAGGGG
>DATJDE010000301.1:0-3315 GCA_035497595.1 Rhizomicrobium sp.
GCAGCATGTTCATGTGGGCGATGAGCGACACGCCGATATGCTGGTGGAGAAGATAGAGCGGGTAAGAAATCAGCCCGACAAAGCTGAGCGCCCTACCACCCAGCCAGTCCAGCCTGCCGCGTAAGAACAGGACGAATAACAGGACTGCGGCTGCAATTGTCAGGTGGCCGGCCAGTGAATTCTCGGTCCAGAACGCGCCATAGAAAATCAGTGCGGCCGCAATAAGCGGCACGGTGAAGCGCCAGCCGCGTTTGGCGTGGATACCGTAGAATGCCATGCCCAGCGTGAAGAAACACAGATAGGGCGCGGCGAAAAGATGCCAGGCGCGATCCGTATTCCACAGATAGGCCAGGGCGGCGAGGGTACAAAAGCCAATCCAGCCGAGTACGAAATGGCGGCGGAAGGTGAAATAGATCAGCGCCACCCAGGCGTAGAAGACGATCTCGATCATCAACGACCAGTAGGCCGTATCAATCCAGCCGATGCCGAACTGATCGGACATCATGGTGAGGCCAACCCAGAATTCTTTTGGGGTACGCTGAAAATCGGCGAGCCCGACCCAGCCGATGGCGACAAAGGTCAGGACCATACAGGCGAGATAGGTGGGATAGAGCCGGGCAACGCGGCGAAACGCGAAATCGCGCCAGCCATGACAGCGTTCCAGCGTCATAAAAATCACAAAGCCGGAAATGAAGAAGAAAAACTCGACACCTCGCCTGCCTTGCGCGAACCAGGCAAGATTGGTGTCGAAGCCGTAGAAATCGCGATGGTCGGGCCACAATGGGCCCCAGCGATAGGTGTAGTGGAACAGAATGACGGCAATGATCGCCAGCCCGCGAAAGGCATCGAGGGTCTTGAGGCGTGTCAGGGCATGGGGTTCGGCAAGGACTGTGGGCGTCACTGGCGCCCTTTGCGTTTCAGGCCAAGCTGGGACGCGATGGCGCTATCCAGCACCCGTTTGGGCAGAAGCCGCACGGCCAGACCCTGGAGCTTCGAGGGGTTTTCCGTATAGGCGGTTTTCGGGCGTTTGGTGGTGAGGGCTGTAAGGACGGTGCGGCCGATCCGTTCTGGCGGATAGCCGTCGCGGCCCTGCGTAATCATCATTTTTTTGATTCGTTCGAGCGAGTCCGCATAGGGCGTATTGGCGAACTGGGCCGGATCGATTTCATCGGCTTTGTCCCAGATGGGGGTGGCGACGGCACCGGGGCGGATCAGGATCACATCGATGCCGAAGAGCATCAATTCGCGGCGCAGACTTTCTGACAGGCCTTCGAGTGCGAATTTGCTCGCGGAATAAGGGCCCATAAAGGGAAAAGCGTTTTTGCCGCCGATGGAGGAGATCATCACGATGCGGCCCGGATCGCCTTTGCGCGAACGGTCTGCCCCCAGAAGCGGGGCAAATGCCTGCGTGACCGAGAGTTGGGAGATCAGATTGACCTCCATCTGGAGGCGCATCTCATCAAGGCCGAGATAGAGCAGGGGGCCAGCGACCGCGATGCCTGCATTGTTGACGAGGCCGAACAGGGTTTCACCGCCCAGTGCGTTTTCGACAATCACGGCTGCGTTCAGGACGGCGGGTTGATCGGTGACATCGAAGATCAGGGGAGTGAAGTTTGCGCCGAATTCGGTTTTCAGCCGGTCGGCATCTGCCTGTTTGCGGACGCTGCCGAAGACGCGGTAGCCAGCAGCGAGCAGAACTTTCGCGCAGGCATGGCCAATGCCGGTGGATGCGCCTGTGACGACGATGGATTTCATGTGCCCCCTCCTGGATGTGTGGAGGCACTATAGAGCGGGTTCCATGTGACGGGCAGCGCCCCCCACCCGAAATTCTTTCGCTTTGCTCTAGAATTTCGATCCTCCCACAAGGGGGAGGTGAAGTGCTGCGTGAACGCTGGTAGGACTGCGGCATGATTGATGACAGCACTTTGCAATTCGCGCACAGGCTTGCCGACCGGGCGGGTGAGGTGATCCGGCCCTTTTTTCGGCAGCGGCTCGCCGTCGATGACAAGGGCTTTGTCGGCGGTAAGCCGATGTTCGATCCGGTGACCGCTGCCGATCGCGGCGCGGAAGAAGCGATTCGGGCGATTATCGATGCGGAACGCCCTGAGGATGCGATTCTCGGGGAAGAGTATGGCCACAAACCCGGCACTTCGGGGCGGACCTGGGTGCTGGACCCGGTGGACGGGACGCGGGCGTTCATTACCGGGCGCCATATGTGGGGCACGCTGATCGCGCTGGAGGAGGGCGGCAAGCGTAGCCTCGGCATCATCGATCAGCCGGTGTTGCGCGAGCGCTTCATCGGCTTTGACGGCAAATCCGAACTGATCACGCCGGACGGGCGCGAGACCTTGCGGGTGCGCGCTTGCGCCAGCCTTGCCGATGCAGTGGTGTCGACCACCCACCCCTGGGCGTTTTTCGATCCTGCGGAGCGGGCAGCGTTTCGCAATGTTTGCGCGGGCGCCAAGCTCAGCTATTTCGGCGGGGATTGTTATGCCTATGGGCTGCTCGCCATGGGGTTCATCGACGTGGTTGTCGAGAGCATGTTGAAGCCCTGGGATGTGGCGGCGCTCATTCCGGTGGTGGAGAATGCGGGCGGGGTGTTCACCGACTGGAAGGGTGGGCCGGTTTCGCCAGAGGGCGGCAGCGTTGTCGCGGCGGGTGACGCGCGGCTGCATGCCGAGGTGCTCAAGGTTTTGAACGGCTGAGGGCTGTCGCAAAGTTTTTCGCGCGATGGTTGGCGGTTTTGCGCATGTCACCTGGGTGGCCCGCATTTGCGGGCCATGACAGGGAGGGGTGATGTTCGTGCGCGTTTTCATGGCGCTAGTGTGCGCCCGTTTTTCAGCTGTTCGATAGCAAACGTGTTTTTCCGCGGAAAACCTGGGGTCTGCTGTTCAATAGCTGGTTAATGCGGCGGGGTGGAGGGCGTCTGATCAAGGATGTGGCGGGCCTGTTTGGTCATCATCTCGGCCAGTGTCAGGGCCTGTTGCGGCGTCATCGCGAACTGGATGACTTTGCCTGCGGCTTTGAGTTGCTCGGGCGTCTGGGCGTAGCGCACCTGTAGAAACACCGACATGTCGGCAATCGCGGCGCTGGTGAAGCCTTTGACCGGGCAGGTGATGATTTTGCCCTCGGCGTTTTTTTCGAGATCGTCAGATGTTGTGATCATAAGGGTTCGCTTTTAGCGGCGTGCGTTTATTCGCCCGCAGCCAGTTCGGGCGTGGTGAGGGGGACGCGGGTGCGGACATGGATGAACTGGCCCAGCCGTTCGAGCGACATCTTTGCTTCATGCAGGCCCGGTGTCATCTGAAACAGGTG
>DATJDE010000302.1:0-11405 GCA_035497595.1 Rhizomicrobium sp.
AGTCCCCCCAGCATTCCGTCCCCCCGAAGCAGCTCGGATCCCTGCTTCAGCGCAAATGTTATTCAACCAGAAGTTTCACGTCAATTTACCATGCCGCTCCAGCACCCTCGTGGGCGGGGGCCGCGGTCAATCGATGTGTAGATTCTGTCGCAGGTCGGAACCTCGGCGCAACAGGGCCGTTGCCTGTTTGACGCCCCCGAAGGGCCGGTGTTTGCTGTCCCAGCTTGAGGGGAAGAATGTCATCAATATCCGCCAGACTTCAGCGGGGCGGTAAAAGGTCCGCTGTGCCCAAAAAAGGGCTTGTCGGAATTTCACGCTATTTCAGCATGCGCCGTAGCCGGAATGTTATTTACATTCTGGCCCTGTTCGCGGCCCTCGCGATCACCATCTGGCGCGCCCACACCCTTTATGTCGAACGGGGTGATCTGATCGACGCCGCCAAGGCCGCGGTGGTCGATATGGCCTACGACACCACCGACAGCGCCAGCCAGGCCATCGACAATGCCGATCTGCTGGCGGAAGACGCCGCGATTTTCGTGCGTCAGGGCGGGGGCATCGCCAAACTTGAGCAGAGCGAGCTGCAAAGCTATCTGACGCGCCGCGCCGTCATCACCACCGCGATAGATTCCCTGCTGGTGGTAGATAAAGACGGCAATTCGCTGGCCATGTCCGAAGGGCCGAAGACACCGAAGGTCAACATCTCCGACCGCCGCTGGTTCAAAGCCCATGCCCAACAGGGCCACGACACCTATATCAATCCGGCCATTCGCGCCCGCCCAACCAACCTCATTATCTACACCTACTCCAAAACCCTGAAAGGCCTCGATGGCGCGTTCGCGGGCGTTGTCGATGTCGGCATCGGCATCCGCAATACCAAAAAGCCGCAAGAGCGCCGTCCCGGCCAGTCCATTCGCCAGTTATGGAAAGACGGACGGCTGATTTTCAGCAATTTCATGGCCTTCGACAAAAACGGAGATATGTTGCCGCAAAGCGCCCCGTTCACAGGGCCGTTTCCGGACGAAGCAGGGCTCGTGAAAGCGGACGATCCCGATCTCATCGTCGGCTATCATGTGGAGCCCGTACGCGGCCTTGTCGCCACCGTCACCTTGCGCCGCTCCGAAGTGCTGGCCCGCTGGCGTGAAAATGTAAAAATCGGCTTTGTGGTCTTTTCGCTGGCGCTATTGGTGGGCGGCTTGCTCACCAAACTTGCCGCCGACCTTGCAGAAACCGATCGGCGCGCCCGCCATGCCATCGAAGATACGGTCGACGCGCTGTCCGCCGCCGTGGCGCAGCGCGATCACCTGCTCAAGGAAATCCACCATCGGGTCAAAAACAATCTGCAACTGACCAGCAGCCTGATCCAGATTCAGTCACGCGAATTTGAACATGGTGACGTCAGGAACGCCTTCAAGGAAACCCAGCAGCGGCTCTATGCCATCGGCATGATCCACGATGTGCTGTATCACGAAGAGAACTCCGCCGCGATCGAGATCCATGGATATCTGACGCGCCTGTCGGCAGAGATCGGGCGCGCCAACGAGGCCATGGCGCGCGGCATCCGCACCGAACTGGATATCCCACTGCTGGAGTTGATGCCGGATCAGGCAACGCCCCTCGGCCTCATCACCTCCGAAATCCTGATCAATGCCTATAAGCAGACCTATCCGCCCGACAAAGGCGGCCTCATCCGCATCGCCCTGCACGAACAGGACCGCGAGGTGACGTTGACCATTTCAACCAATGGCACG
The DNA here is from genome assembly GCA_035497595.1 of Rhizomicrobium sp. Taxonomy (GTDB): domain Bacteria; phylum Pseudomonadota; class Alphaproteobacteria; order Micropepsales; family Micropepsaceae; genus Rhizomicrobium. Next base: position 1,749 of record DATJDE010000302.1, read on the forward strand.
GGCTATGAATTGCAGGCGGGCACTGCGCTGGGTGGCCGTCTGGTGCGCACCCTCACCACCCAGTTGCGCGGTGCGTCGCAATTCGATGCCGATGCGCAAGGCGCTTTCCGCCTGCTGTTTCGCAAGGCCGAAGGCAAACGTGTTCCATCTTCCTGACACCGCGCGTCAGGGCGCAAGATGGGCAACCTCGTCGGTGATATAGCCGAAGCGGCGCATCTGTTCGTGATGGGCCTGCACAATACGGCGAATCTGGCGGCGATTGAGTTTCTCGCGCCATTCCCCGGTCTTGCCCTCGCGGAAAAACTTCTCCGCCTTTTCGGGTTTCTCGCGAAATCCGCCCTTGGCTTCCTGCTGCTGCAAATTTTTGAATGAGGCGCGCTCGATCGCCTTGCCCAGCTGCTCGGCGGTGGGCCGCAGCAGCAGGTGGCGCGCCAGACCGCCAAAGGCGCGGAACGGATTGGCGATCATGTCCTCATAGCGCATGACATAGATCGTACGATGCGGCTTGTGGGTCCAGCTTTCGACATGCTGGCTCCACGAGCCATAGATTTCATACACGCTCTTGTCGGTGACCGCGGTCTCCAGACCCACCATCGCCATTTCGTCGATCGCATGATCGATGGTCGAACTCATGTGGTGCGAAAAGGAAATCGCCACATCCAGCGGGTTGCGCAAAATATACACCGCGCCCGAACTGACCGCGAAATTGATGGTCGGCACACCGCGATCCATCACCAACGCATGATGGGTTTTGATCAGCGCCAGCCCGTCGGTGCGTTCGGCAATTTCTTCCTGCACCTTGGGGCGGACTTTGGCGATCTCTTCGCGGTCGCAATCCTTGGGCGGCTTGCCCAAATGGGTTTCATAGGCGCGGGCCGAAATTTCCCAGGTGGTGAATTCGTTCATCTCGTTGATGTCCTGGGCGTCTTCTTCGCCTTCCAGAATCTTCAACAGATTGTGCAGAAAGGTGCGGGTCCAGGTGTTGCCGGATTTGGGGTAGGAGGCCAGCCACAAAATACCCTTTGGCGGCGGGCGCCCACCGGCCTCGGTTGCGGACGTTTCTTCTGTCGCCGCCCGTTCTTCCACGGCGCTATCGCCCGTCTGCGCGAGCCCTGCATCGTCGTCTGTCGCTGCCATGATCCTGCCCTCCCAGTTCACAGCGGGCAGGATACAGGCAAAGCCCTGATTACAACAGTGACAGTAAGGCGCGCGAAGCCCCTCAGGCGGCCTTCGCCTGGAGGTTGAGATCGGCTTCGGTCTGCGCAATCAGGCCGCGATCATCTTCGTCCCAGGGGTGAAAGCCCGGCTTGTAATAGGTCAGATAGGCCGGGATCACCCGCCCCAGCATTCCGGGGCGATAGAGCACAAAGGCAAACAGCTTGCGCCAGCTGGCAAAGGTGTTGATCCCGTCCTGCTTGAACAGGTCACGCACCCCGCGGGTCAGAAATTCGAGGAACAGAAGGGTCGCCGCCACCATGGTGCGGACGCGGATGAAATAGCGCTGCCAGCCCGGCATGTCGCGGGTTGCAGCCAGAAACGTGTCGAAGGCGACCGATTTGTGCTCAATTTCCTCGATGGCATGCCATTTCCACATCCGCCGGGCCTCTTCGGTGGCGTCCGCAAAATGGGCCGGGGTGGACAGCGCCTCATGGGCCAGAATGGCGGTGAAATGTTCCAGCGCGATGGTTGCGCCCAGTTGCTCGATCTTGGAACGGGTGCGCCCAAAGCCCAGGCGCTTCTTGATCACCGCATCCATCCGCGACAGGTCATAGCCCGCGCCGGTGATCTGCTGGTTGAAGAACACGTGTTCGCGGGTGTGCAAAGCTTCCTGCGTCACAAAAGACGTGATCTGGTCTTGCAACTTGGGGTCGGCCTCGCTTTTGAAGCTGCGGACCGCATCCATGAAGAAGCGTTCGCCTTGGGGAAACGACGCCGAAAGCGCATTGTAGAACGCGGTTCCAATCGGATCGCCGCCCAGCCAATGGCGTGGGCTCTGGCCGTTGCGGCCAAACGACAAGTCGCGAGAGGTGATTTTCAGGTTCTCTGGCGTGCTAGAACGTCCACTCATGACGCAACCCTTTGTATCCAGAATGATGCACTGCAAATAGGCTGGGCTGACACAAATGTCAACTAATAAGAAGCAAATACCCCTGGAAAAACCCGCAAAACCGGTGCGAAGACGCCGGTCGTCCGCCGAGGCGAAATCCGAAACCCTTGTTGCGGCACGGAAAATTCTTCTGTCGCGGGGGCCAGATGCGATCACCCTGAAAAATGTGGCCGCCGAGCTGGGCACCACCCATACCAACCTGCTGCACCATTTCGGCACCGCGGCCGATCTGCAAACCGCCCTGATGTCCACCATGGTGCAGGACCTGTCGAATGCGCTGGCCCAAGCCATCACCCGTCTCAAGGAAGACGAGGATTCCCGCCACAGCCTGATCGAAACGGTGTTCGACGCCTTCGACAAAGGCGGGGCAGGGCGGCTGGCGGCGTGGATCGCGCTGTCCAACAAGCTGGGGCATCTGGGCCAGATGCAAAAAACAATCACAGACCTTGTGCGCGCCATCGAAGAACTGGCGCCCGAAAATTCAGACGAGGTGCGTGCCCGTGTGACGTCCGCGGTGATCTTCGTGGCGTTGATGGCCTTTGGCGATGCGATCATCGGCGCGCCGCTCGAAACCATGCTGGGCCGCGAGCGTCAGGCCGGGCGAAAAATTGCCGCCCAACTCCTGCCGCAATTTTTCTAAACACTTACACCCCTGTCAGTGCAACAACGGGGGACTCCATGGCGAGATCAATAGGGTTTGCGGCGGCGATAATGACCGCTCTGCTCCTCAGCGCCTGCGCCAATGGCCCGCCCATGCCTCCCGGCCCGGTCGATAAAGCATCGCCGATTTTCGATCATGGCTACCGCGATGGTTGCGCTACCGTGAACCCGCGTTTCCGCAAAGAAGCCGGCTACGACAGCGCAGTGCGTGACGAAAAAATGTACGCGGAAGATTCCAATTATCACGCGGGCTACGACAGTGGCCTGCGCAATTGCGCCGACAAGGTCAATCAGGGCGGCCTGCCCATTCCGGGCAATTCGGTCATCCTCTGATCGGCGTCTGCAATCCAGCACGCAAAATAAAACGCGCCGAAGTTTCCTCCGGCGCGTTTTAATCAGGCGGATTATTTGGTCGCCTTGCGCACCGCATCGGCTGTGCGGTCCACCGCATCGCGTGCCGCATCGGCAACTTTTCCGGCGGCTTGTTTGGCTTCGCCCTTCAACTTGTCGGCCGCGCCTTCAGCGCGCAACTTGTCATTGCCAACCACTTTGCCAACTGTTTCCTTGACCGCACCCTTGGCTTTGTCGGCCGCGCCTTCGATTCTGTTTTTATCCACGAAAAGAACTCCTCTGGTTTAACAGAGGTCTAAACGTCAGCCGGCCGGAGCTGGTTCCTGCTCTAACGCAGGTTCCGTCGCAAGCGCGCCTGCGTGTTCAGGCTGATCGGCAGCTTTCTTGGCCATTGCAACAATGCAATCCACCGCTTCGCGTAATGTTGTCACAACAAGATCGCAGCCCGTCGCCTCGACGGTATCGAGATAATGGGAATCGGATTCAAACGCGCCCCAGAATCCAGCCACCGGAACCGCATGGGGAATACGTTTTTGCAACCGGCGCACCAGATAACGCGCATTGCTGAAATTCCCGCGGTCGAGATACGACACCAGCACCACCCGCACACCGGCCGGATCGAGCGCTTGCACGGTGTTGGGCGATGCATCTTCCGAAGACACTGTCCCCGCCCCCAACCCACGCCGTTTCAGCAGATGCACCAGAAGATCGGCCGCCGCCTGATCCAGCGCGCCGCGCCCGGCCACACACAGCACCGGCGTTCCGCGCCACGTCGGCGCCAGTTCCTGCGGCTTGAATACAATGCGTCCGCTTGGCTCGGCTTCCATGCTGGAGGCCTTGTTTTCCTCGCGATACGAAAGATTTTCGATCAAACCCTCAATGGTCTGGCGAATGCGCTCACTGTTTTCGGCAGACAAAGTGCCCCGGCTCGCATCCTTCTGCGCCAGGATCAGCGCGCGCATCGCCACTTCGTCGTAATAGACCGACAATGGCTGCTCGCGCACATAGGCCTCGGCCTGATGCGCCGTCTCGTCGGGGTCAGAGGCGAGCATCCGCAAATAAAAACTCTCCTCCGCCGCCAAGGCAGGCCTGTCGCCCAGCAGCACATCCAGAAAGCGCAGTTGCTCGACATGGCGCCCCAGCACCACAACGCACATGGTCAGCGGCGTCGACAGCAAAAGCCCCACCGGCCCCCACACCCAGGTCCAGAAGGTGGCAGCCACCACCACGGCAATCGCCGAAAGCCCCATATTATGGCCGTAGACGTAAGGCTCGACGAATTGCCCGACAATCGCCTCGACGCCGAAATAAAGCCCCAGCGTCCAGAACACCATCGACCATTGCGGATCGACCGCAATCGCCAGCGCCGCTGGCACCACCGCCGCAATCGGCACCCCGACATAGGGCACGAAGCGCAAGATCGCCCCCACCAGCCCCCAAAGCCCGGCATTGGGAATCCCGATCAGCCACAACCCAACCGCAATCACCACCCCGAAACTCGCATTGAGCGTGGTCTGCAACAACAGATAGCGCGCCAGCTTGGTGGCCGTTTCATCGAGCGCGATCGTAGTGCGCTGCATGTCGCGCGTGCCCGCAAGCGAGATGATGCGGTCGCGCAAATCCTCCTTCTGCAACAAAATGAAAATCACAAAGACGATCACGATCACCGTCATCGCCAAAGGTTCGAGCAGTGGCCCCGCAATTTTCTCGATCACCTCCAGCGGCGCAGAATTCGACGGCACCACACGCACCGGCACGGGGCGCTCCTCCAGCGTGGGCTGTGCGGTCTGGCCTGGTCCTTGCCGTTCGGCTGCGCCCAAAAATTCGTTGCTCAAGGCCTTGAACATCGCCGCCCCGCGCTGGAGCACGCTGCTGGAATCGGCAGAGCCTTTGATCGACTGGATCTTGTGGACGAGGTTGTTCTGATAATGCGGCAGGTCCGATGCCAGCCGCCCGAACTGCGAGCCGATATAGGTGCCCACCGTGCCGATCACGAAAAAGGCGACCAGCACCGCGATCAGCGCCGATGGCACGCGCCCGAACCTGATTTTGCGCAACAGCTCGACCAGCGGCGACAGCGCAAAGGCGAGCAGAATGGCGAGCGCCAGCGGCACAAAGATGGGCTGCCCGAAATAGAGCGCCGCCACCACAATGGCGGCCATCACGGTCGCCATATATTTGGCCTCAAGGCTCGAGGGCTGTTGAGGGGCGGGCGCAGGCGTTTCCGAAAGGGTCATGCGTCAAAGGCGAAAACGCCCGCTCCATTTTCAGGCATGCCAAACCCAGCATGCCGCTGTGATCTAACGCCCGGTAAACACCGGCGCGCGTTTTTCCAGAAAGCTCTTCACGCCTTCACGGTGGTCCTCGGTCTCGAACAGGCCATGAATGGCGGCAATCGCCCATGCCCCGCTTTCGCGGGCATCGCCATAGGCCGTGCGGCGCAGACCTTCCTTGATCTTGCGCACCGCAAGCGGCGGATTGGCGGCAATACGCCCGGCCAGCCCATGGGCCCGCAGCAACAACCCCGCATGGGGCACAACCTGCGAAACCAGCCCGATCCGTGCTGCCTCCGCCGCGTCTATAACATCACCGGTGAACAATAGTTCCGCGGCCTTGGATGGTCCGACAAGGGCAGGCAAACGCAACAGCCCGCCAACATCCGAAACCAGCCCGCGCTTGACGAACAATTCGGCGAATTGCGCCCGGTCCGACGCGATGCGGATATCGGCAAACAGCGCCAGCTCCATGCCCCAACCCATTGCCGGGCCGTTCACGGCAGCGATGACAGGTTTTTCACAATCCAAAACCGCCATGGCGGCAGGGGTGGGTTCATAGCGGGTGCCGTCGGCAGCGGGATGCGGCACCCCTTCGGCCATCTCGTTGACATCCTCGCCGGAGCAGAAGGCAGGGTCCGCCCCGGTAATCACGACGCAGCGCACCTCCGGGTCTTTATTCGCCGCTTTGAACGCCGCCTCCAGCTCGTCATAGGCCAGCCGGTTGAGAGCATTGCGCCGCTCGGGCTGGTTCAGGGTGATCCGAAGCACCTGATCTGACAGGGAATACAGCACGGTCTGGAAGCGGTCCGGGGTCATGAGGCTCTCCTTGACGTTGCGCAAGGCTTGATCCTGCCACGTTCCGGCGCGCTGTAAACCGCTTGTCTTGCTTCGGAGGGTGGCGAACCGCTATGTCTGCGCCCCGCTGCCGTAATCCAGGGCCATTATGCCGATTCTCCGGTTCATCCCCGAAGCCACCAATATCGACTTTGTGAAGGCCCGTTTCCTGGCCTTTGCGATTGACGGGCTGCTGCTGCTCGTCTCGATCGCCGCCATTTTCTATTACGGCTTCAATCTCGGCATCGATTTCACCGGCGGCGTGCTGCTGGAAGCCAAGTCCGCCCAGACAATCAATATTGGCCCCTTACGCGGCCAGGTGAATTCGCTGGGCTTCAAGGATGCCCAGATTCAATATTTCGGCGGCGGCGAATGTGACAAACCGGCCAATTCCTGCGTTCTGATTCGCGTCCAGCCGGTACAGGACCAGACCGCCGAACAGGCAGTCACCGCCCTCAAGGACAAGCTCGGCACGGTCTATGAATATCGCCGGGCCGATGTCGTCGGCCCCAAGGTCTCGCAGGAGCTGTTCTACCACGGCATTCTGGCCATGGTGCTCGCGGTCATCATGATCGCGATCTACGTCGCCTTCCGCTTTGAATGGCAATATGGCGTGGGGGCGCTGTTCGCCACCGGCCATGACGTGCTGGTGACGGCGGGCCTGTTTGCCCTGTTCAGGATGGATTTCACCCTCGAATCGGTCGCGGCCCTGCTCACTTTGGCGGGCTATTCGATCAACGATACGGTGGTGATTTTCGACCGCATCCGGGAGAACCGCCGCAAGTTCAAGCGCATGAGCTTGCGCGATCTGATCAACCTCTCCACCAACCAGACGCTGACCCGCACCATCCTGACCAGCATCTCGACCGCTTTGTCGATCATGCCGCTGCTGCTGTTCGGCGGCCCCAACCTGTTCGATTTCAGCGCCGCGATCACCTTCGGCATCGTGGTCGGCACCTTCTCGTCGGTCTATGTCGCCTCCATGCTGCTGCTCTACCTGCCCGCGCCCGCTGGCAGCGTTGAGGACCGTGCCACCACAACCACCGCACCACAGCAGTCCTGAACCAGCGGGATCACCCAAAGAAAACGCCCCGGCAGGTCATCCTGCCGGGGCGTTTTGCATGTCAGACCGTGGAGCCAGGCCTTAGAACGGGTTCAGCGTGTGCTCGCGGGTATAAGTGAGATAGCCCGCATTGACGCCGGCGCGCAGGCCAATGCCGGTGCGCATCGGCGCCAGCGTAATCTCGTCGGCGCGCTGATAGTTCACCCCGATCCCGGCGATGAAGTAGTAGCTGCCTTCGACGCCGGGGAATTTCTGGAACAGCCGGTCGGCGCGGCGCAGGTTATAAATCAGCGTAAAGTTCTTCGAGGCATTGCCGCCGACATCAAAGCCGATGGACGGCCCCTGCCAATAGACTTTGAGCGGCTTGTGCCGCTTGCGGATCAGATAGCCCGAGCCATAGCGCAGGCCCACGACAAAGGCGCCAGAGCCTTCCTCGCCCTTGATATAAGCGTCCGGCAATCCGCGTTCGGAAAAAATCTTCTGCACGGCCTTGGCCACCGCCTCGGTCGTCATGCCGAAAAAGCCGGAGGCGGCCTGAACGATTTCACTCTCGGTGAACTGGTCCGCGGCTTCCTGCGCGGTCGCGGCCTGTGCAGCTGGTGCGAAGGCGGTCAGCAGAAGCGCTCCGAAGGCTGCGGGAACAAAGCGGGGCAGAATCATGAAGAGTACTCCTGGCTACGGTGCAGAACGAATCGGCCCTACCACAATGCCAGATTGTGCCCGATTCGTGGCGCAAATCGCTGAAGTGGTTGCACCGGACAATTTTTGCGCCATGGCGGCGCGGTCCTGGTGGGTGATACACTGGCCTGCCATGCCCATCATGGCAGTTCCCCCGAACCCCGTGATGGACGCCCGTGATGCACGTAAGTGGCACGACGCTTAAAACGAAGGGTACGTTGTGATGGGACATGTAATGGACGACAAAGAGTCAGAAACCGGCCATGTCGGCCCCGCCGGGTGGGTTGCGATTGGCTGTCTGTTCGCGCTGCTCATCGCGGCGCTGGCCTATTCGGTCCATGCCTGGGGGGCGATGGGCGACACCGCCATTTCCACCTTCGGCTGGATCATGATGGGGTTCGGCATTTTCTTCACACTGGCATGCGGCGTGCTGCTGATGGGCCTTGTCTTTTATTCCAGCCGCAAGAATTTCGACCAGTAGGTCAGTAGCCCGGCAGCTCAGTGCGCCCGCACTACGCCCGTATCCTCCATCTCCGCATCCAACCGCAGCGCCAAGCCCCCACGCTGATCGCGATCAGGCTGGTGCGGATGTTCAGGGCGCAAGCGCTATGGCATGTCCATCCACCGGCACGCCCGGCTGCAAGCCCAACAGCGACAGCACCGTGGGCTGCACATCGATCATATCCAGCCGCTTGATTTCTGTGCCGTGCGCAACGCCCGCGCCCCAGGCAAAAAAGACTCCATGCATCTGCACCATGTCGGGCGCATAGCCATGGCTCGCCTTCAACCCGCCGAACGGCGGCGTGAATGTGGTGGGCCAGACATGTGTCAGCCCCAGCCAGCGGGCATAGGTGGGAAACACTTCCGGCCCCGCCACCCAATAAGGCGGCTTCAGCAGCAAAAGAATATCGCCCGCCCGCGGCCCATCCCCCAGATGCGCAAATGGCGGATATTTCCCCTTGGGGTATGCGGTGAACACGTGCCTGTACTTCGCCAGCCCCGCCAGCGCATGGGCCATCGTCTCGTCCTTGGCGAGATAGAGAAACACGCTCGCCCCGTCCGAGGCCTGCCGCGCGTGAATATTCTCGCGTCCCAGAATACGCCCGATATTCACCACCGGCCCCACATCCGCCATGCCGTGATCGGTGCCGATCACCAGCGTCGCCTCGCGCGAAGGTGGCAAAGCTTTAATCGCCGCCATCAACGCTCCCACAATCGCATCGGCCTTGCGCACGGCCTCTTCTGTCTTGGGCGCGGTCACGCCGTTCCAATGGGCCTGTTCATCGGGAATGGGAAAATAGAGCGCGATCAATCGCGGATGGTTCGGCCCCGAATCCCGCAACGCCGCCAGCCCGCGTTCCAACACCGTGTCGTCGGATTCGCGCGCTGCAAACGGCACATTCGGATTTACATATGTGGCGCGCTTACCTCGCGTGCCCGACCAGCGCCCCGCAATATTAAACGCCGCCGTCCGCACCCCCTGCCGTTCAGCCGCTTCCCACATGCTCTCGCAGCCGGTGCGCCAGTCCGCATCATCGCTCTGCGGAAAAAAGCCCTTCTGCGGATCATAAAAATAATTGGACATGATGCCGTGATGTTCCGGCCAGCACCCGGTTTCAAACGTCGTGTGGTTGATCAGCGAAACAGTCGGAAAAGCTGGCACCAGATGCCGCGACCACGCCCCCTCT
>DATJDE010000303.1:0-2235 GCA_035497595.1 Rhizomicrobium sp.
CATCACAAGGGTACAACCTGCCGCCAGCGCGCCCGAAATTTTACGCGCAGGCGTTATCGCGGGCGCGTTCCAGGGCGTAAAGGCACCAACGGGGCCCACAGCTTCCCAGATGGCCTGCATCTGATAGCCGGTCTGGCGCGCAGGGATGATACGACCATAAGTCCGGCGGCATTCCTCCGCGGCCCAATCGAACATCTCTGCCGCCGCATACGCCTCACGCACCGCTTCGGGCAGCGGTTTTCCCAGTTCGCGGGCGATGGTCTGCGCAAAAAGCCCGGCGCGATCGCGTATCAGATCGCCCGCTTTGCGCAGCACTGTGGAACGCTGATAGGCAGGCGTGCGCCGCCAACCGGTAAAGGCCAATTCCGCAGCGGCAATCGCTTCATCGATATCGCTGTCGATAGCGATAGGCAGTTCTGCAATTTCCTGCCCATCGCACGGCGAAACGACAGGCCGCGTTTCGCGCCCTGTCGTGATCCACCGCCCATCAATGAAAAGCCCAGGTTTGGGATAGCCCGCGGTCATGCTCTTTCCACGGTGATTTTCTCCAGCACAGGCCGCAGGTAGGAGAGAAATTCCTCCGGCGCCTCACTCATGGGAAAATGCCCAATACCCTTCATGATCGTGGCCTCAGATCCGGCAATATGCGCCGCCGCATCCAGCGTATCCTGCGGCGTGCAGGAATAATCATATTCACCGCTGAGCAGATAGACCGGGCAGCGTTTGGTATCGATTTCGGTCAAGCGGCTGCGGATATCGCCATCAATCTTGTAGAAATACAGATCGCCCTTAAAAATGCCCGGCCCACCTTGCATGTAGTGCCACAAGGTCTCCCAGCGGTTTTCTTCATTCGCCGTAGGCCCAACCAGCCCGCTCACAATCGCGGCGCAGACTTCCCCGCCATGCACGTCAGGCCGGTGCAGCCATTGCGTGTCATAATAGGGATCGACATGGGCGCCAGACTGCAAGCCGATCACCGCGCCAAACCGGTCGGGATGATCCAGCGCAAGATGCAGCACGATGCGACCGCCGATTGAACAGCCCATCGCGATCGGCCGATCGAGCTTCAGCGCATCCGCCACGCCCACGACCAGCGAAACATAATCCTGCGAGGTCAGGCGATATTCTTCCAGCTCATGCCAGCCCGCGGGCGGGGAGGATTTTCCATGCCATGGCAAGTCGAATGCGATAACCCTGAATGTCTCCAGAATTTTGGGATCGTTCAGAATGGCGCGGTACTGGCGGCTGTCCGATCCCGCCGTGTGCAGACACAGAAGCGGAATGCCCTGTCCGGCTTCCTCCACATAAAGGCGGTGCGGTTTGCCGAGTATGTCGAGTTTCATGTACCGGCCGGAGATGGGCTCGAATTCTACCGTCATACCGCACGCTCCTTCCGTAATTTTGCCAGCACAGCCTTGAAGTAAAACAGATTGGCCATGAACGGGTGCACATTGCCTTCAATCTTCAGAAGGCGTTGTTTGATCAGGGCCATAATGTCATGAAAACCGGGCTCCGGTTCAGCCTGGCAGAATTTGGCCCAGGCATCTGTCCGCGCGCGCAGTCCGAATGTGTAAGACGCCATGACAAACGGTCCCTTGACCGCGGATTCGATGCGCCCCGCAGTCACCGTTATCAACCATGGTACGTTGCCGTCATCGAATAGAAATACCACGTTGAGAAAGCGTCCACGGCGCACAAGCGCCGTATCCGCGTTCACTTTCTCTGCCAATCGTTCAATCAACGTTGTCCTCCATGACACGCATCAAGGCATCCACCGCAACCACACCATCGCCGGCTTTGCGTACGATCAGGGGGTTGATCTCTGCCTCAAAAACATCCGGCTCACCGGCCAGCCGTGAAAGCGCGGCAACCGCCTTCGCCAGTGCCTCGATATCGCCCATTGGCTTGCCGCGATAGCCGGACAGAGCTTTCAACGCTGGAATTTCACCGATCATCTCAAGCGCCTCGACCTCATCCACCGGCGCCAACCGTAGACTGCGCGCCTCGCTCAGCTCCGCCATGATGCCGCCTGACGCAAGCATGATGATCGGCCCGGCATCGGCATCGCGGCGGAAACCCACCAGCACCTCGCCAATTCCCGCCGCCATGGACTGCACCAACACCCGGTCAATCACGATGTCGGGCCGTGCACGGCGCACATTTGCGAGCACCGTCGCGATTCCATCCTTCAACGTCGCTGCGTCGGCAATGCCCAGCTTCACGCCACCCGCATCG
>DATJDE010000304.1:0-3483 GCA_035497595.1 Rhizomicrobium sp.
CCAGAGCCAACCAAGCGCGCAAACAATATAAACCCCGCCATAGGCCGCGTAAGCGCGCCCGGCATAGGCGCTGTCCACCAGCGTCAACAGATAAGCAAACAGACAAAGCGAAACCGCACCGGGCACCAGCCAAAGCGGCGATCTATCCAGCCGCAGCCACGCCCAAAAGGCAAAGCATCCTGCGATCTCGGCAAGCGCAGCCCCAACAAAAACGGCCGCCGACATCGCCTTACTTCACCTTCGCCCGCGGATCATACGCAGCGTCCCAACTCTCAGCGAATGCCTTGAGCGCCGGATCAATCTTCTCCGGCAAACTCACCACCAGCTTCACATACATATCGCCCGCAGGCTCGCCGCCGCTTGAAGACCCATGCGCCGGAATTCCCTTGCCGCGCAGGCGCAACATCGTGCCGGTGTTCGAGCCCGGCGGTACGGTCAAGGTCACAGGCCCGGTCAGTGTCGGTGCCTGCACTTTGCCGCCGAGCACCGCTTCCTTCAGCGAGATCGGCAGGTCCATGCGCAGGTCCCGCCCATCGCGCGTCATAAAGGGGTGCATCGCCACCGCGACCTGAATCAGAATATCGCCCGCAGGCCCGCCATTGCCGCCCGGCCCGCCCTGGCCTTTGAGCCGTACCTGCTGCCCATCGCGAATCCCCACCGGAATCCGCACATCGACATTGCGGCCATCGGGCAGCGTCACGCGCCGCGTGCCGCCGCGCGCCGCTTCCTCAAAACTCACCGTGACGTTCAGCGCATAATCATCGCCGCGCTTTGGCTGGGCGCGCCGTCCGCGTCCGCCAAACAGATCGGCGAAAATATCCTCAGCGCGAAAGCCTTCACCTTGCGGCCCGCCCTGCTGCTGCCCACCCCAATTGAATTCATAGTCCCGCGCATTGCCGCCGCCGCCAAAGCCGAACGGGTTGCCCTGAAAGCCGCCACCACCACCGCCCTGACGCGGATCGAAGCCGCGGGTGTTGCCCTGCTCGTCGATTTCACCGCGATCGAAACGGGCGCGCTTGTCCTTGTCGCCCAGCAGGTCATAGGCCCCGCTGATCTCCTTGAATTTTTTCGCGGCGGAATCGTCCCCGCCATGCTTGTCGGGGTGATATTTCTTGGCGAGCGCGCGAAACGCCTTCTTGATGTCGGCTTCGTTCGCAGATTTTGAAACGCCTAAGGTGTCGTACGGATTAGCCATGATCTCTCCTGCCGCGACCCGTCAGACTCGCAGCCACCCCCTATATAGGCGGCCTGTTGGGCCTGCGCTAAGGGGCCGGGGGCACCAAAGCTGGCAGGCTGTCAACATCCATACCGAACAGGGGCAAAGCGGGTTGCGGCAAAGCGGGCTGCGGCAGCTCGTCCTCGGGGGGCGAGAAGTTTGGCTTGGAAATATCCTCATAATCGTCCGCGGAGGGTGGGGCAGGCGCAGCCTCAGGCGGCACAGCGAGCGGCGCAGAATCAGGCCCGCTAATGCGCGAAGGCCCCTCCAGCGGGTCTGCATGGCCGGGCAGGGCCTCCTCGTCCTCGGTGGACTTGCGCAAGGGCGGGGGCTCGCCGCCCAGTGCCGCCAGCCGGGCTTTTGCCGGCTCATAGCCAGCTTTGGCGGCGTCCGCGTAGAGCGTGCGGGCGCGCGCCACATCCCGGGGCACGCCATTTGCGTCCTCATACATGGTGCCAAGATTATATTCGGCGATGGCATGATGGGCCGCCGCCGCCAGTTGCAGCCAGGGCAGGGCCGCCGCAGGGTCGGGCGCCGCGCCTTCGCCCAGCAGCAGCATCTCGCCCAGATCGGCCGCCGCCGTGGCCATGCCTGCCTGCGCCGCAAAAGCGAACATCCGCTTGGCAGCGGCAGGGTCTTTGTCCACCCCCTCGCCCTTGCGCAACATCAGGGCCGCATTGCGCGCCGCCGCGGCATCCACATATGACAGTTTGTCGAATGTCTCGTAGGCGGCCTTAAATTCTCCGGCATCGTAAAGCCGAACCGCATCGTCGAACGCCGACACGCGGTCTTCAGACGAGATGGTGGAACACCCCGCTGCAAGCAAGACGCAAAAACAGACGAGCACGCGCAAACAGGCTAAAGCCATGGTTTCACCCTTTAGCGGCGCACGCTAACAAGGAACCTTCCCTCTGCAAAATGGAGATGCGAAATAGAGCCATGAGCGAAATCGGCGGACCACTCGATGACGGCGGCATAACAGCAAAGGACGATCCCTTTGTGCTGTTCGATAGCTGGATGGACGAGGCGAAAAAATCCGAACCCAACGATCCCAACGCCATGGCGCTCGCCACGGCGGATGCGCAGGGCCGTCCCAACATCCGCATGGTGCTGCTCAAGGGCGTGGATGCGCGCGGCTTCGTCTTCTACACCAACACCGAAAGCGCCAAAGGCCGCGAACTCATCGCCACCCCCCATGCCGCGCTCGATTTTCACTGGAAGAGCCTGCGCCGCCAGATCCGCGTGCGCGGCCCGGTGGAACGTGTGAGCGATGCGGAAGCCGATGCCTATTTCGCCACCCGCCCGAAAGACAGCCAGATCGGCGCCTGGGCCAGCGCCCAGTCCCGCCCGATGCAGGGCCGCTTCGCCTTCGAGCGCGAAATCGCCAAATACGCCGCGAAATATGCGCTTTCCACCGTCCCGCGCCCGCCCTACTGGAACGGCTTCCGCATCACCCCGCTGGAAATCGAGTTCTGGCGCGACCGCCCGTTCCGCCTGCACGACCGGCTGGTCTACGCCCGCGCCGTTGCCTCAGCCCCGTGGACGACAGCGCGCCTGTTCCCATGAGTCCGCTCAACCACAGCACCACCGACCACGCCACCTTGATGCGCCGCGCGGCCCTTGCCTCCCTGTCGGTGGCGGTGGTGTTGATCGCGCTCAAGCTCAGCGCCTATCTCGCCACAGATTCGGTGTCGATGCTCGCCTCGCTGGCCGATTCCAGCCTCGATTTCTTTGCCTCGGCCATCAACCTGGTCGCGGTGCGCTCCGCCCTCACACCGCCCGACCGCGAACACCGCTTCGGCCACGGCAAGGCCGAACCCCTCGCAGGCCTCGCGCAGGGCGCCTTCATCGCCGGCTCAGCCACCTTCCTCATCATCGAATCCTCCAACCGCCTGATCGACCCGCGCGAAGTCGCGCACGAAACGTTCGGCCTGATCGTGATGGGCATTTCCATCGTGGCAACGCTCGGACTCATCGCCTATCAGCGCATGGTGGTGGCGCGCACCAACTCGCTCGCCATCAGCGCGGACCAAACTCACTATGCCAGCGACCTCGTCACCAATGCCGGCGTCGTCATCGCGCTGCTGCTGACCTCGCAACTGGGCTGGAAACTCGCCGATCCGCTCATCGGCATCGCCATCGCGTTATTTCTGGCTTACAGCGCCTGGAGCGTCTTCCAACAAAGCTACGACCAGTTGATGGACCGCGAACTGCCCGATGCGGAGCGCGCCCGCATCAAAGCCCTCATCATGGCCCATGGCGAGGTG
>DATJDE010000305.1:0-4354 GCA_035497595.1 Rhizomicrobium sp.
CCTTGAAACCGGCGCCGAACACGCTGTCTTCATCAAGACCCGCCGTGCACTGGCGGACACTGTTGTTGCAGCGGCACGCCCGTTGCACCCTTACACCACCCCCTGTTTTCTGGTGTTGCCCATTGAAGCGGGCAATGCGGACTACCTCGCCTGGGCACGCGGCCAGATTGGGGACTGACTGCCGCGCCGCGTCATCGCCGTATATATTGAACCCAAACTGCCCGTTCGACAGGGCACTATTTCACCACGGGAGATACGACCATGGATACCTCACGTAAACTTGCAGCGGAGTTCATTGGTACGTTCTGGCTTGTCCTTGGGGGCTGCGGCAGCGCTGTGCTTGCCGCCGCCATTCCCGACCTTGGTATCGGCTATGCGGGTGTGGCGCTCGCCTTCGGCCTGACGGTGCTTACCGGGGTGTATGCGCTGGGCCACATTTCGGGTGGCCATTTCAACCCGGCCGTGACCTTTGGCGTGTGGAGCGCGGGGCGCTTTCCGGCGTCCATGGTCATTCCCTATTGGGCGGCGCAGGTGATCGGCGGGCTTGTCGCGGGCGGCGTGCTTTATATCATCGCGAGCGGAGCGGCCGGGTTCGATCCTTCCGCGGGTTTTGCCTCCAACGGGTACGGCGAACATTCGCCCCATGGCTATGCGCTGCATGCCGCCCTTGTGTGCGAAATTGTGATGACCTTCATGTTTCTGATCGTGATCCTGGGCTCGACCTCTGAAAAGGCACCTGTGGGATTTGCCGGAATCGCCATCGGCCTTTCGCTGACGCTGATCCACCTGATCTCGATCCCGGTGA
Source organism: Rhizomicrobium sp. (assembly GCA_035497595.1). GTDB lineage: Bacteria > Pseudomonadota > Alphaproteobacteria > Micropepsales > Micropepsaceae > Rhizomicrobium. The sequence continues at coordinate 806 of DATJDE010000305.1, forward strand.
CCAACACCTCGGTCAACCCGGCCCGGTCGACGGGGGTGGCGCTGTATCAGGGCAGTTGGGCCATCCACCAGCTTTGGCTGTTCTGGGTTGCCCCGCTGATCGGCGGCGGCCTTGCGGGCCTTGTCAGCCGCTGGCTGACCCGCACGCCCAAAATCTAGGCACATCGTAACGCAGCCTTTGCCCGGCCAAGCTCATGCTATGGTGGCCGGGCAGAGGAGGCGCCTTTGGGTTTGGACGCATTGGATCGCAGCTGTGTTCTGGATGGCGACAACCTTCGCCACGCATTGACCGCGCTTGCCCGCGAGGGCGGCGATCAGGCCAAGCTGCGCCGCGGCGCGCTGGAATTGATCAAGACCGCCTTCAATGATGTGCGAAAGCACATCCAGGACCGCACCGAAACAGGCGGGTTCACCGGCATTGCGGCGGCGCAGGCGCTCTCCAACCTGCAGGACGCGATCATCCAGGTGATTTACGATCTGGCCGCCAAGCATTTCTATTACGCGCAAAACCCCACCGCCGCCGAGCGGCTTTCGGTCATCGCAACAGGCGGCTATGGACGCGGGCTGCTGGCCCCCGGCTCGGATATCGATCTGCTGTTCCTGCGCTCGCTGAAGCAGACGCCGTGGGTGGAAAGCATTGTCGAGTTCATTCTCTATATGCTGTGGGATCTGGGCCTCAAAGTCGGTCATGCCACCCGTTCGCTCGCCGAATGTGTGCGCCTGTCGCGCGACGACATCACCATCCGCACCTCGCTGCTGGAAGCGCGCTATCTGTGGGGTGATGAAAAACTTTATGCCGAACTGCGCAAAACCTTCTGGAACGACATCGCGGCCAAAACGGGCGCGGAATTTGTGGAGGCCAAGCTTGCCGAGCGCGATGAGCGCCACAAGCGGCAGGGTGAAAGCCGGTATCTGGTCGAGCCCAATGTGAAGGAGGGCAAGGGCGGTTTGCGCGATCTGCAAACCCTCTACTGGATCGGAAAATATCTCTATCACGCCGACGATGCTGCCGAGCTTGTGAAGCACAATGTCTTCACCCATGACGAATACATAACCTTCCAGAAGGCGCAGGCCTTTCTCTGGAAAGTGCGGGTACATTTGCATTATCTTGTTGGCCGGGCCGAGGAACGCGTCTCGTTCGACGTGCAACCCGAGCTTGCGCCGCGGCTGGGCTATAACGATCCCAACCCGCGCCGCGCGGTGGAAGCCTTTATGCGCGACTATTTTCTTGCCGCCAAGGATGTGGGTGATCTCACGCGCATCTTCTGCGCCGCGCTGGAAGAGCAGAACAAAAAGAAGCGGCCATCACTGTCGCGCCTGATCCCCGGTTTTCTCAAACCGCGCACCGGCGAGGATGTTTTTTTCGTCGAGAACGGGCGGCTCAACCGCCGGGCCGGGAGTTTTCGGCACGATCCGGTGAACATGCTGCGCATCTTTCAGCTTGCCGACGAAAAAGGGCTGGACGTTCACCCCGATGCCTTGCGCACGATAACCCGCTCGCTCGATTTCATCACCGATGCCGTGCGCAACGATCCGACGGCCAATCGCATTTTCCTGGACATTCTGTCGTCGCGGCGCGACCCCGAACGGGCGCTGCGGCGCCTGAATGAATCCGGCGTATTCGGGCGCTTCGTACCGGAATTCGGGCGTGTGGTCGGGTTGATGCAGTTCAACATGTATCACCACTATACCGTGGACGAACACTTGATCCGCGCGGTGGGCAATGTGTCGGCCATCGAGCATGGTGCCCTGCATAGCGAGCACCCGCTTTCGACCGACATCATCAAGCGCATCAAATCCCGCGCGGTGCTGTATTGCGCGATCCTGCTGCATGACATCGCCAAAGGCTTGCCGGGCGATCATTCCGATGTGGGCGAGACCATCGCGGTCGGGCTGTGCAAACGCTGGGGCCTTTCGCAAGGCGAGAGCGATGCGGTGGCCTGGCTGGTGAAGAACCATCTGGTGATGAGCGATGTGGCGCAGAAGCGCGATATCTCCGATCCCAAAACGGTGCGCGATTTCGTGGCGACGGTGCAATCGCCGGAAATGCTGCGGCTTCTGCTGATTCTCACCGTTGCCGACATTCGCGCGGTTGGCCCCGGCGTGTGGAACGGCTGGAAGGGGCAATTGTTGCGCGAGCTTTATTACGAAGCCGAGGCCGTGATGCAGGGCGGCGACGCGACGCCCGCGCGCGCCTCACGCGTGGCCGAGGCAAAGCAGTTGCTTGGCGCACGCATTGCGGATTTTTCCCCCGACTTGGCTGAGCGCGCCCTTTCGCGCCACTATGATTCCTATTGGCTCACCTTCGACGATGCGGCGCATGAACGCCATGCAAGGCTGATGGCCGAAGCCGATGCCCACAACGAACTGTTGTCGCTATCGGCGCAGAGCAATGCCTTCCGCGCCATCACCGATGTGGCCGTGTTCACGCCCGATCATCCGGGCCTGTTCTCGCAACTGGCCGCCGCGATTTCGATTTCCGGCGGATCGATTGTCGATGCCAAGGCCTTCACCACCACCGATGGTTTCGCGCTGGATGTGTTTTCGGTGCAGGATGCCTCCGGCGGCCCGTTCGACGATCCCCGCCGTATCGAGCGGCTGCGCGACAATATTACCAAGATGCTGTCCGGCGTGCTCTATCCCAAAAAAGCACTGGCCAAGCGCGAGGAAGGGCGGCGCATGATCGCCGCGTTCCGCGTGACCCCGCGGATCAATTTCGACAATGATGCCTCGGCCACCGCAACCGTGATCGAGGTCGAGGGGCTGGACCGGCCGGGGCTGCTCTATGATGTGACACGCGCGATTTTTGAATCCAGCCTGTCGATCTCCTCCTCCATCGTTGCGACCTATGGGGAGCGGGCAGTCGATACGTTTTATGTGCGGGACAGTTTTGGCCACAAGATCAAGCACAAGGACAAACTGGCGGCCGTGGAAAAGACCATTCTGGCCGCCCTTGAGGGGGCTTGAAGGGGCGCGCCTTGCGGGCGATAACCCGCGCGCATAAAGGCTTTTGACCCCATGACCACCGCATCTCCCCGCCCGCTCGTTCTTTCCGGTATGCAGCCCACCAATACGCTGCATCTTGGCAACTATCTGGGCGCGCTGAAAAATTGGGTGGTGATGCAGCAACAGATGGATTGCCTGTTCTGCGTGGTGGACATGCATGCCATCACCCAGGATGTCGGCTACCAAAATCCCGCTGCGCTATCCCAATCCACCCGCAAGGTGGCGGCGGCCTATATCGCGGCAGGGGTCGATCCGGCGCGCACGCCGATCTTCAACCAGTCCCAGGTGCCCGAACATGCCGAGCTTGCCTGGGTGTTCAGTTGCGTGGCCCGCCTTGGCTGGCTCGACCGCATGACCCAGTTCAAGGAAAAGTCCGGCAAGCACAAAGAGCGGGCAAGCGTCGGGCTCTACACCTATCCGGTGCTGATGGCGGCGGATATTCTGGTCTACAAGGCGACCCATGTGCCGGTGGGCGAAGACCAGAAGCAGCACCTCGAACTGGCGCGCGACATTGCGCAGAAATTCAACCACGATTTTGGCGTGG
>DATJDE010000306.1:0-2152 GCA_035497595.1 Rhizomicrobium sp.
CTCTATGTGCGCCCGGCCTACAAACTGATCGAAAAGGAATTTCTGCTGCCAACCAGCGAACTGTTCACCAAACTGGACGCCCTTGTGGCCGACAATCGGCATTTTGAATTCTTCTGGTTTCCTTACGCCGATGTCGCAATCTGCAAAACGCTGAACGAAACCAATGCACCAGCGCCCGAACCGCGTGATGCGCAAGCCATGTTCCAGCGGGGGGAGGCGAGTGGGTCGCAAGCGCGCGTGTTCAGCGTCCTCAACGACGTGCTGCCTTACGCGCCGTTCCTGCTGAAACCCGCACATCGCTTTTTCTCGCGCATGATGCCGTCGCCGCCGAAAGTGCGCTGGAGTTACGAAATATTCCCAAACCCGCGCCCGGTCCGGTTCAACGAAATGGAATATGCGGTGCCCAGGGCCAAAGGCGCGCAATGTGTGCAGGAAATTGCCGCCACCATTCGCAAGCAAAAAATCAATACCGGCTTTCCCATCGAGTACCGCACCGTGGCCGCCGACGATGTGTGGATGAGCCCGTTCTACAAACGCGACAGCGCCACCATCGCGCTGCATCAATATCATCGGGTGGATACGACGCGCCTGTTCGCGCAAACCGAAGCCGTGCTGCGCCGCTATGAAGGCCGCCCGCATTGGGGCAAGCGCCACACACGCAGCGCCGCCGAACTGGCGCAGATCTATCCCGAATATGCCCGCTTCTGCGCCTTGCGCCGCACCCTCGATCCGAGCGGGAAATTCCTCAATCCGTATCTGGCGAGTTTATTTTCGTGAATCGTATCCATCAACATCTGCCACCGGCGGCCCATCCCAGCCACAACTATTTTACGCCCGCGCGTTCACGTTCAAACGCTTAACCCCCACCAGCGCAACGCTGCAAAAAATCCATACGCCCCCCTTGCAGCGCAACGCTGCGGCTGTGCATACTCGCTACATCCACAAAACTGCATCCGTTAAAAACACACCGCGCACGCGGTGCGTTTTCGCGTCTTTGAAAGGAGGCTTATGACAGCTTGCGAAAGAAACAGTTCGGCGCGCCGGTATGGCAGGCCGGGCCCATCTGGTCGACCTTGAGCAACAGCGTATCGCCATCGCAATCGATCAGTGCATCCACCAGCGTTTGCGTGTGGCCGGAGGTTTCGCCCTTGCGCCAAAGCTGTTTGCGCGAGCGCGACCAATAGGTGACATGGCCGGTCGAGAGCGTCAGTTCCAGCGCCTCAACATTCATCCAGGCCAGCATCAAAACTTCGCCGGTCGCAGCGCTCTGCGCGATCACAGGCACCAGCCCATCGCCGTTGAAGGAGACTTCGGAGAGAAAATCCTCGCGGGAAAGTATGTCGGTCATCGCGCGTCTATATAGCGGACAAGCCCCGCCTTCAAATCGTCCATCAAATCGCCCGCATCCTCCAGCCCCGCATGAAGCCGAATGACCGGCCCTTCTGCCGTGAAGCTCGAAACGGTGCGCTGAATATGCGCCGGCACCACAAGACTCTCATACCCGCCCCAGGAAAAGCCCATGCCGAACAATTTGAGCCCATCCAGAAACGCCGCCAGCGCCGCCTTCGATCCGGGCTTCAGCTCCACACCAAAAAGCCCGCTCGCGCCTGTGCAGTCCCGCGCCCAAAGCGCATGGCCGGGGTCACCGGGCAGGGCGGGATACAGCACCCGCGTCACCGCAGGGTGGGTCTGAAGCCATGTCGCCAATTGGAGCGCGGTGCGCTGATGCTGCGCCAAGCGAACCGCCATGGTGCGCAAGCCCCGCAGCGCCAGATACGCATCATCGCCACTGACATAAAACCCCATGTCGCCATGAATCTGGCTCAGCCTTGGCGTGTGGCTTTCATTGGCGGTGACATAGCCGAGCATCACATCGGCATGCCCGCCGACATATTTCGTCGCCGCCTGAATCGAAAGATCGACCCCATGCTCAAACGGTTTGAAGAACAGCGGCGTTGCCCAGGTATTGTCCAGCAACACACAGGCGCCCCCCGCATGTGCCGCTTGCGCGATGGCCGGAATGTCCTGCATCTCAAAGGTCTGCGAACCGGGGCTTTCGCAAAACACCGCCGCCGTATTGGGCCGGATCAGCTCAGCAATTCCGGCCCCGATCAGCGGATCGTAATAGGTCGTCTCAATGCCAAACCGTTTC
>DATJDE010000307.1:0-4313 GCA_035497595.1 Rhizomicrobium sp.
TGGGATTTCAACGACAAACCAGAATTGGCCAATGCCATCGCCGCCGCGCGCAAATATCCCGCCATCGTGGCCGGCCTGTCGCTGGGCAACGAAATGATCCTCGCCAAACGCGCCAGCTGGGGCGATCTGGAAAACGCCCTCGACAAACTGCACGCCGAACTCCCGACCATGCCGCTCACCGTGACAGAACCTTTCGCGGAGTTTCTCGATCAGGCCGATGCAAAACCCACACTGGCGCGGATGGATTTCATGCTGGTCAACATCCACCCCATTTTCGAAAGCTGGTTTCGCAGCGCCAAACCCCAGAACTGGGCAGGGTTTGTGGTGAGCGTCACAGCCCTTCTGGCCAAAGCGTTCCCCGGCCCTATCCTCGTCAAAGAAAGCGGCACGCCCACCGCCCCCGAATCGCAACACTTCACCCCCGCCATGCAGCGCGATTTCTATCGCACCCTCGAAAAACAATTCCCGCCAACCGCCAAGCGCGCCTTCTCCTATTTTTCGGCGTTCGATGCGCCTTGGCGGGTGAACGATGTCGTGGTCGGCGGCGGCACACACCCGGAAGAAGCCCATTGGGGCCTGTTCGACGCGAACCGAACGCCAAAATCCGTGATGACCGATTTCCCGCCAGTTAATTTTCCGGGACCGGAAAAACCGGGACTGGAAAAATCGGGGCTGGCAAAACCGGGATTGGCAAAACCGCGATAGGTCTTTTGGTTTGCAGCAACCCGCTTTATCGTCCATCAGTGATTCAGCCGCAAAGGAGTTGCGAAATGGCCAACCGTGAACAGCGATCCCACAAGGAAAAGAAAAAGCCAAAGTCAGACGCATCCAGCAAAACGAAAGCCGCCCCGCCGCCTTTCGTAGTCCCCGAACTCAGCCGCAAAGCCCCCAAAGGCAAACGCGACTAAAAGCCAAAGCCCCGCCAACCAGCGGGGCTTTTTTCTTCTCAACCTCCCTCTTGTGGAGGCTGGTAGCGCCGCACCCACACCTTGTCATGGCCCGCCAAGTGCGGGCCACCCAGCTGACATCCGCACAAATCTCAACGGCGCACTCCCCCTGTCATCCCGGCCGAGCCGCGCCCCCTCTGCAAAAAAAAACGCCTTCGTTATCGAACACCTCCAAAACGCCCTTACACTCCCAGCCATGACAGCTCCGACACGGGCCGTGCCCGCAAACACGCTAGACCCGCAAATCCTCCCCCCAACGCCCTTCGACCCAAAAGCGTTGCTCGCCGAGCAGCTTCAACGCTGCCATTTCGCGCTGCTGGAATGTTTCGATTGCGGCAGCAATTCCAACCTGCCCATGAGCACGCAGATGGACGCGCTAAAACTCGCCGCCAAGCTGATGAAATCCTCGATGGCGCTGGTTGCGGCCCTTCAGCCGCGCGAAGGCGCTCAGGAATCCCGCCGCCATGTCATCGTCGAGCATGTGGTAACCCCCACCCCGCTCTCCACCACAAAAAACCGCAAAACAAATAGTGGTGCTGCAGACAGTGAAAGCACCCATGGCTAGAGGTGCCCGCCCGGGAAACCGCAACGCCCTCAAACATGGCCGTCACACAGCCGCCCAGCGCGCCTTGCGCGCACGTGTCCGCGCTGCGCTGTCGGCAGCGACAACACTCCTGCGCGCCCGTACTTTGCTACCCCCGGCGGGATGTGATTTCATGGCGCCAGACACGCGTGGCCCGAAGACCGGCCCAACGCCAAAGATAACGCCAAAGGAGAACTAAGCCATGGAAAGTAAGCTACAATTCTATATCGACGGGAAATGGGTCGATCCCGTGACGCCCAAAACGCTGGACGTCATCAACCCCGCCACCGAAGAACCCTTCGCGCGCATCTCCATGGGCTCCAAAGCCGATGTCGATAAAGCGGTCGCCGCCGCGCGCAAAGCGTTCATAACCTTCTCGCGCACGACCAAAGAAGAACGTCTGGCGCTGATGCAAAAAATCGTCGACGTCTATCAAAAGCGCTATCCCGAAATCGTGGAAGCGATCAGCCGCGAAATGGGCGCCCCCCTCGGCCTGTCCAAAAATGCGCAAGCCGCCATGGGCCTCGCCCACATGACGCAGGCGATGAAAATCCTCAAAGATTTCGAATTCGAAACCGTCAAAGGCTCCACCGCCATCGTGCGTGAGCCGATCGGCGTCGTCGGGATGATCACGCCGTGGAACTGGCCGATCAACCAGATCGCCTGCAAAGTCGCCCCGGCGCTCGCCGCGGGCTGCACCATGATCCTCAAACCTTCCGAAGTCGCACCGATGAACGCGATGCTCTGGGCAGAGGTGATGCATGAAGCCGGTGTTCCGCCGGGCGTCTTCAACCTGATCAATGGCGATGGCGTGCATGTTGGCGAAGCCATGTCCGCCCATCCCGGCATCGACATGATGTCCTTCACCGGCTCCACCCGCGCAGGTGTGGCGGTGGCCAAAGCCTCTGCCGATACCGTCAAGCGGGTGGCGCAGGAGCTGGGCGGCAAGTCAGCCAATATCGTGCTCGAAGATGCCGATCTGAAAAAAGCGGTCACCGGCGGCGTCATGCAGATGATGAGCAATACCGGCCAGTCCTGTAATGCGCCGAGCCGCATGTTCGTGCCCCAGGCCCAGCACGACCAGGCGCTCGAAATCGCCAAAACCGCCGCCGAACGGGTGAAAGTGGGCGATCCGTTTGCCGAAGGCACCACCATGGGGCCGGTGGTCAGCGAAGTGCAGTACAACAAGATCCAGGGCCTGATCGAAAAAGGCATCCAGGAAGGGGCCACCCTCGTCACCGGCGGCCTTGGCCGTCCCGAAGGGCTCAATCGCGGCTACTTCGTGCGCCCCACCATCTTCGGCAATGTCACCAACGACATGACCATCGCGCGCGAAGAAATCTTCGGCCCCGTCCTCGCCATCCTGCCTTACGCAACGGAAGACGAAGCCATCGCCATGGCGAACGACACGGTCTACGGCCTCTCCGGCTATGTGCAGTCGGGCGATATCCTGCGCGCCCGCAAGGTCGCCTCGCAACTGCGCACCGGCAACGTCCATCTGAACGGCGCAGGCCCAGACCTCAACGCCCCCTTCGGCGGCTACAAACAATCCGGCACAGGGCGCGAATGGGGCGAGTTCGGCTTCGAAGAATTCCTCGAAGTCAAAGCTGTCCTTGGCTACGCAGCGTAAAAACAAACGGCCCGCTCGAAAGAGCGGGCCGTTTTCATTTATCGGTTTGGAACGCTCAGTCTTTCGCGCGCTCGACGTAAGAGCCGTCTTCCGTCAACACCACAATCCGCGTGCCCGTCACAATATGCGTCGGCACCATGGTGCGCACGCCATTGGCCAGCATGGCCGGCTTGAACGAGCCCGAGGCCGTCTGCCCCTTGATCACCGGTTCGGTGTCCACAATCTCCAGCGTCACCCGCGCCGGCAGCACGATGGAAATCGGCAGCCCGTTATATTGCGACAGGCGCACTTCCATATTCTCTTGCAGATAAGGCGCCATATCCCCGATCACATCGGTGCCCACATGCACCTGATCAAAGGTTTCCGGGTCCATAAAAATGTAATGCTCGCCGTCCTGATACAGGAAATTCTGCGTGCGTTCCTCAATGAACGCCTTTTCCAGCGTATCGGTGGTCTTGTACCGCTCATTGACCTTCACCCCGTCCGAGATGCGGCGCATCTCCAACTGGGTCACCGGCGTGCCCTTGCCGGGATGAACGTTCTCCGCCGTCAGCACGACATAGAGCTTGCCTTCCTTCTCGACGACATGCCCCTTACGGATATTGCTTGCAATGACGGAAACCAAAGGCCACCTCTGTCCTGAAACGGCTGGGGTCATAGCAGGCGAGCGTCCCATGTCCAAGCGACCCCACAGCGACGCACCCTCCCCTTGGTGGAGCCCCGCCATCCATGCCGACCGCCGCCCCCTTCTCCTCCAGCGCGGCCGTATAAAATCCGCCTTCCGCCGCCACTTCGAGGATCAGGGCTTCACCGAGGTCGAATGTGGCGCACTAGTCACCTCTCCGGGCAACGAGGCCCATCTCCACGCCTTCCAGACCGAGCTGGTCGAGACCGGCGGCGCCGTCCACCCGCTCTATCTTCACACCTCGCCCGAATTCGCCGCCAAGAAGCTCCTGGCCGCCGGTGAAACCAAAATCTTCGATTTCGCCCGCGTCTTCCGCAACCGGGAGCGCACCCGCCTCCACGCCCCCGAATTCACCATGCTGGAATGGTACAGGGCCGGAGAGCCCTATGAGACGGTAATCGACGACACCCTCGCCCTCATCCGCCTCGCTGCCCAAACAACCGGCATCACCCAATTCACTTTCCGCGG
>DATJDE010000308.1:0-5199 GCA_035497595.1 Rhizomicrobium sp.
CTCCACCCTGCCAACGCGTGAACTGCGCGCGGGCTATGCCGAGGTGGTAAAATATGGCGTGCTGGGCGATGCAGAGTTCTTCACCTGGCTTGAGAACAACGGCACAAAAGTCCTTGAAGGCGATGAAGCTTCACGCATCCGCGCGGTCGCCCATGCCTGCCAGATGAAAGCCGATATCGTGGCGCGGGATGAGCGCGAGGCGGGGGACCGCGCGCTGCTTAATCTCGGCCACACCTTCGGCCACGCGCTGGAAGCAGCCACCGGCTATTCCGCCCGCCTGCTCCACGGCGAAGGGGTCGCCATTGGCATGGCGCTGGCCTTGCGTCTCTCCGCCCGCCTTGGCCTGTGCGCGGCTGCCGATGCCGCGCGGCTGGAAGCGCATTTGCGCCAGACCGGCCTGCCCACCGCGATCAGCGATATTCCCGGCGACCGCCCGCCAACAGACCTGCTTCTGGAGCATATGGCGCATGACAAAAAGGCCAGCGGCGGCAAGGTCACCTTTGTTTTGGCCCGTGGGCTGGGCAAGGCTTTCACCACCGCCGATGTGCCCCAAACCGCGCTGGTGGATATTCTGACCGCCTGAAGTTTCGCCCCTTTGGCCGCCTAAGGATATTCCATGGAACCGTTCCTGTTCCCTATTGCCGCCATCACTGCGCTGTTGGCGGTCTCCGCCTTCTTTTCGGGCTGCGAAACCGCGCTGACCGCCGTCTCGCGCGGAAAGATGTTTCAGCTGGAAAAAGAAGGGTCGCGCCGCGCCGGATGGGTCAACCAACTGACCGCCGGACGCGAGCGGATGATCGGCGCGCTCCTGCTGTGCAACACCTTCGTCAATATTCTGGCCTCGGCGCTCGCCACCAGCACGCTGGAGTCTCATCTGGGCACGCACGCGGTGCCCATCGCCACCGCCGTCATGACCGTGGTGATTCTTGTTTTCGCCGAAGTGCTGCCGAAAACCGTTGCCATCGCGCGCACCGATCGGGTGGCGCTGGCCGTTGCCCTGCCGGTGATCGGGGTGGTGAAGGTGGTGGGGCCAATCGTCAACGCGGTTCAGTTCGTCGTCTGGCGCGTGCTCGCTCTATTCGGCATGTCGCAGCACGATGTGCAGCCGGTGCTGCCCGCCCATGAGGAAATTCGCGGCACGGTCGATCTGCACCATGCCGAAGGCGGCGTGCTGCGCGAACACCGCAACATGATCGGCGGCGTGCTGAACCTGCGCGAGCTGAAGGTTGCCGACATTATGACCCACCGCAAGAACATGGTGTCAATTGATGCCGGCCTGCCAACCCGCGCACTGTTCGATGCGGTGCTGGAAGCGCGCCATTTGCGCGTGCCGGTGTGGCGCGATCAGCCGGAGAACATCATCGGCATCCTCAATCTGCGCGATGTGATCAAGGTGTTTTCCGATCATGGCGGCGAGATCGACAGTTTCGATTTTATGAGTCTTGCCGCCCCCGCCTGGTTCGTGCCCGATACCACCGGCCTGGAAGAACAGCTCGAAGCCTTTCGCGAGCGGCGCTCCCACTTCGCGCTGGTGGTCGATGAATATGGCGTGTTGCAGGGGCTGGTGACGTTTGAGGATATCGTCGATGAAATCTTCGGCGAAATTCCCGATCAGGATCTCGAAAAAGAACCCGCCGGAATCCGTCCCCAGCCCGATGGCGCGTTCAACATCGATGGGTCAATGCCGATCCGGGAAGTCAATCGCGCGCTCGACTGGGATCTGCCGGATGAAGAAGCCAGCACCATGGCGGGCCTTGTGATTCACGAAGCCCGCGCCATTCCCGACGTGGGCCAGCGCTTCGCGTTTTACGGCTATCAGTTCGAAATTCTGCGCCGCCAGCGCAATTTGATCACCGCCCTGCGCGTGGTGCCGCCACAAAACGACGCGCATGACGACGGCAAAGTTGCCTAACGCGCGGCGTCTTCCGGGCTCAAAAGGGTGAGAGACAAGGCATGCACCTGCGTTTTCAACTCAAGGGCCAGCACGGCATGGACGCGCCGCTGCCGCTCCACACGCGAAAGCCCGCTAAAGGCCGCTGACACCAGCCGCACGTTGAAATGGGTCTCACCGCCCGGGGCAGCGCCTGCATGGCCATGATGGCGCGCGCTTTCATCTTCCACCGCCAGCGCCACCGGCGCAAAAGCGGCGGAAAGTTTTTCTTGGATGGTATCGCGCATCGCCATGCGGCATTGTCATGGTTGATTTACCGACGATGTCAAGCGAGAGGATTTCTTGTTTTTTCAGCCCCCACCCCCATAATTCCATCATGACAAGACCGACAACACGAAAGTTCTTAGGCGACATCCGCATCAAGCCCGTAGGCAAGGCTGTGGTGGTCGAGGAAGTGCGCACCTGCGCGATGGCGGGGTGTGAGGCCGAAGGCGTGCATCGTGTTCCCAAAAGCCGCGATAACATCTCTGAACAGGTCTGGGTGTGCCTTGCCCATGCCCGCGCCCACAATGAATCGTGGGATTACTTCGCCGGTATGAGCGAGGGAGAAATCCAGAAGTTCCGGGTCGACGCGCAGACCGGCCATCGCCCCACCTGGCCCATGGGCAAACGCGGGGCCAAGGCCCGCAGCGGCGCCTATACGGTAAAAGACACCTTTGGCGATTTGGGCGGGGATGCGGCGCCCACGCCCCGCCCGCCCGTGCGGCGGCGGACCGGCGTGCAAATCCAGGCTCTTTCCGTCATGAATCTCGAGGAATCCGCTACCTTGCTTGAGATAAAGGCGCGGTATAAGGAGCTTGTGAAGCGGTTTCACCCCGATGCCAATGGCGGCGACCGGGGCGCCGAGGAGCGTCTCAAGCAGGTTATCAAGGCCTACGCCGTCCTCAAACGGCAGGGCTGACCTCGGGCGTGATCGTCGCGCCCTTTCCTCCCGCGGCAAACGGCCAACGCCGATGCGTAACAGACCACCCGGAACAATGAAAAATGACCAGTGATATGCAAGGCGGCCTCGAGCCATCGATGAAGCCTGACACCGAGATCGACGTGCGCAAGACATTCGGCTTCGACGCAGCCATGAAGGTGCCCGCGTTCTCGAAGAAAACCGAATATGTGCCCGATTTCGATGATGCTTATCGCTTCGACCGCGAAACCACGCTGGCCATTCTCGCGGGCTTCGCCTTCAACCGCCGGGTGATGGTGCAAGGCTATCACGGCACGGGCAAATCGACGCATATTGAACAGGTGGCGGCACGGCTGAACTGGCCCTGCGTGCGCATCAACCTCGATTCTCACATCAGCCGTATCGATCTGGTCGGCAAGGACGCGATTGTCCTGAAAGATGGCAAGCAGATTACCGAATTCCGCGAAGGGCTGTTGCCCTGGGCGCTTCAGCATCCCGTGGCGCTGACCTTCGACGAATATGATGCCGGCCGCCCGGATGTGATGTTCGTCATCCAGCGCGTGCTCGAAGTGCAGGGCAAGCTCACACTGCTCGATCAGAACCGCGTGATCCGCCCGCATCCGGCGTTCCGCCTGTTCTCGACCACCAACACCATCGGTCTGGGCGATACCACGGGCCTGTATCACGGCACGCAGCAGATCAACCAAGGCCAGATGGATCGCTGGAGCATTGTGACGACGCTGAACTATCTCAGCCACGATGCCGAAACCAATATCGTGCTGGCCAAGGTGCCGTCCTACACCGCGACGCCCGAAAAGAAGAAGCAGATCGAAGCGATGGTGCGCGTGGCGGATATGACCCGCAACGCCTTCATCAATGGCGACCTCTCCACCGTGATGAGCCCGCGCACCGTCATCACCTGGGCGGAGAATGCCGACATCTTCAACGACATCGGCTTTGCCTTCCGCCTCACCTTCCTCAACAAGTGCGATGAATTGGAACGCGCCAGCGTGGCCGAGTTCTATCAGCGTTGCTTCGGTGAAGACCTGCCGGAAAGCGCGGCCAAGGTTCTGGTGGCGTAAACAACGCTTAAAGTTGGTGCGACCCGGTGAAAAATGAATCCCCCGCCGAGCCTTTCAAACGCGCCGTCGGCACGGCCGTGCGTGCGCTGGCGGGCGAGCCGGAGCTCGAAGTCAATTTCAGCGCCGAACCGCCATCGCTGAAAGGCGACAAGGCGCGGCTGCCGCTGCCCTCACGCAACCTGCCGCCGCACGAAGTGGCGGTGGTGCGCGGTGCGGGGGACGCTTACGCACTGCGCCGTGCCTATCACGAAGCCAAAATCCACGATCGTTACCGCCCGCAAACCGCTGATGCCGCGGCGATTTTTGAAGCCGCCGAACAGGCGCGTGTCGAAGCGATCGGCACACTGGCGATGAAGGGCGTGGCGCAAAACCTTGCCGCCGGTCTCGAAGCGCGGGTCGATCAACGCGGCCTTGCCAAAGCCCGCACCCGCGCCGATGCGCCCATCGCCGATGTGGTGGCGCTTTTGGTGCGCGAAAAGCTCACCGGCCAACCGCCGCCCGAAAATGCCCGCACCGCTGTCGATCTGTGGCGCCCGTTCATCGAAGAAAAAGCAGCAGCCGATTTCGGCAAGCTCGGCGATGTGCTGCGCGATCAGACAGCGTTTGCAAAACTCACCCGCACGATCCTGAAAGATCTCAATTTCAGCGAAGAGAGCAGCGCCGACGCCGATGAATCCGCCGAAGACTCCGGTGAAGGCGAACCGGAATCGCAAGAAGGCGGCGACACCGAAGAAAACAGCGAACAGGCCGAAGCCGAACTGTCCGATGCCGAGGGTGAGGAAGGCGACGAATCCACCACCGAAATGCGCAGCGAACAATCCGAAGAGATGTCCGATGCGCAGGACCCCGAAGAGGGCACCCGCCCCTACCGTCCCGACCTGCCCTTTTCCGATCAGGATATGTGGGGCTATCACGTCCACACTGCCCAGTTCGACGAGGTCATCTCCGCGCCTGAACTTTGCGATGCCGAAGAACTCACGCGCCTGCGCAATTTTCTCGATCAGCAATTGCAGGCGATGCAGGGCGTCGTCTCGCGCCTCGCCAACAAATTGCAGCGCCTGCTCATGGCGCAACAGAACCGCACCTGGGAATTCGACCTCGAAGAGGGCCTGCTCGATACCTCACGCCTGACGCGCATCATCATCGACCCGATGTATCCGCTGTCGTTCAAGCATGAAAAAGACATGACCTTCCGCGATACGGTGGTCACCCTGCTGCTCGACAATTCCGGCTCCATGCGCGGCCGCCCGATCATGGTGGCGGCG
>DATJDE010000309.1:0-2885 GCA_035497595.1 Rhizomicrobium sp.
TGGGGACCTGTTTGATCAGGTCCGGGCCGCCGGCGGTTTGGGTGGCGGTGAGTTGTTCCTGGCTCAGCGCGGTGATGGAAATGGGGATGGATTGCACATCGGCGCCGCCCAGTTTGGACGATGTCACCGTCACGGTTTCGACGCTGCGGGCGGGCGCAGGGGTGGCCTGTGCAAGTTCCATTTGTGGCAGTGCGATGCGCGAACTCTTGCGCTCTACTGCAACGATCTGAACCACGCCGGAGGGACTTGGGTTGGCGGAAAAGCCTGTGCCTTTGAGCAGGCGCGACAGCGCATCCGGCGCGGAGAAATCACCCTTCAACCCTTTTGACGGGATATGCCTGATGGCGTTGGCCGAAACCACCACCGGCACGCCGGCCTGGACCGAATAGGCATCCAGCGCGGCGGCAAGACTGCCGCCCGCAATATCGAATTCGGCACACAGGGCAGCGGTGCTGAACACCGTTGCACAAGCAGCGGATGCGAGCAGCCGCGTTGCCAATAAAGGTCTTTTCATAATCCCCCCTCCTTGAAGACAACAAACGTGACGGTGATGATGTTCGCCGTGTTGTCAGCGTGTGAACACAAGCGTATTTCCGTGTCGTTCGGCCTTCAGGCCGAAGATGTTGCGGGCCATCCGCGTAAATTCTTCGAGATCTTTTGCTGGAAGCGCGCCATTGATCGTTTCATGGGCGGCCTGCGGGGCGTTGATGACGATCTTGACCTCATTGTAGCGATTGAATTCCCGTGCTGCGTCGATGAGCGTGGTCTCGTGGAACAGCAGCATGCCCCGGCGCCAGGCCATTGCATTGACGAGGGCTTTGACCGGCTGTTTCTCGACCAGCGTTTTGCCGCGCGCTGCTATGAGGACATCACCGGGCAACAGGGTGCGCGTGGCCCCGTTGGGGCTGCCTTCGGATTCGACCCTGACTTTGCCTTCGACGAGGGCGACACGCAGTTGATTTTGTTCGGTGCGAACCGAAAACTGTGTGCCCAGATCGATCAAACGATGCCCGGCAGTGACGACCTCAAACGGGTTTTCGGCATCATGCTGGATCTGAAAGAAGGCTTCGCCGCGCTCGAGCTGAACAAATCTGCGGTCTGAATTTCGCAAGATCCGGATTACGGTATTGGTATTCAATTCGATCCGGGAGCCATCGCGGAGGGTGAGGCTCTTATGGCCGCCAACGACCGTGGCATAGGTGTCGTAGCGCGGCGTCAACCAATAGGTCGCGGCAATGCCCGCCAAGAGGAGCATCGCACTTAAACCGGCAATGCCTTTGACATAGCGGCCCCAGCCTGCCGGAGCGGCAAACGGTTTGCGACGATCATCACCCGGGCGCAGCGCGGCCAAGCGCGCGGTGCGGCGCCAACTTGCCTGGAGCCGGATAAAGGCCACGCGATGGGCCGATGCCGCATTGAGCCAGATTTCAAATTCGGCTTCGTCACTGGCGGTCCAGCTGTCGCAATCGCGGCGTTCGATGAAATCTGCCGCGCGAAGATCGATACGCTGATGCGGTGTTTCGCTGAGGTGTTCTGTCGGGTCGCTCATGGTTGCCTGCGAATGTTTGAAGGCTCGCCATGCAGAACATCTGCCAGAACGCAGATGGCGCGTGACAGGTAACTGCTGACACTCAACGCGCTGATGTTCATGCGGTGGGCGATCTCATCTCTGGAAAGGCCGTGGATGCGTCTGAGAACGATGGCTTCGCGGCATCTCGGCGGCAGGCGATCCAGCGCCGCTTGCAGGTGGCGCAACTCATCGCGCGCCAGTGCGCTGCGTTCGGGGCTGGGCGTGTCGGCAGCTATGCCCAGATCCTCCAGATTTGCGGCCGATTCAATGGGAACGATCCGCGCGTGCTTTGCCTTGTTGATCAGGAGATTGCGTGCGGTTGTGAGGAGAAATTTTCCGGCGTGATCGGGGATTTCCTTGAGCGCGGCTTCGTAGACCCGGACATAGACGTCCTGCCGGAAGTCGGCGATATCGCTTGGGTTACGCCAGTTGCGTTCGAGATATTGCATCAACAGCTTCTCAAGCGGCAGGACGTGTTGTTCGAACCATTCGTCCGCCGCTGACACAGCCGTTCCTTTGGCAGCGCCAGGAAGCGTCGCCACACGTGCGGAGTGAAGGTCCAATGTCCTGCCCATTCCCCAGCCTGTTCCCCGCCGATCGGGGAATTGAACGTGGGGCTCACTTAGCTAGACAACCGAGCCAAAGGAAAGTTGACGATATTTTTTGGAAGGGTGTCGCGGTGGCCGCCGCGGCGGGGTGTGGGGCGCTGCTAGTTTGGGGGGATGAATGGCTGTGGCGCGGGCCGCAGCGCAAGCGCGCGCAGGACGAGCACGACCGGCAAAGCGAGCAATGCCCAGGACAGCATATGCATCCCGCCGTCTCCGAGAAGGGCTGCCGCCAAGCCGCCCGCGGTCACCAGCGCGATCCACACTGGAGCTTGCAGAATCTTCCACAGCGAGCGGCGGCCTTGCAGCAGGGGGATGCTCATGACTGGGCTCCCGCCTGCAACAATTCATCCAATCGCTTGTCCAGCGAGGTTTTGCGCCGCCCCAGCCAAAGATAGATGCCACTGCACAGAATGATGATGGCGGCGATGTCGAGCAGCGCCCAGAGGATCTTTAAAGGCAGGCCTGCATAATCTCCGAAATGCAGCGGCTGGGAGAGGAACAGGGTTTTCACATAGAGCGGCATGTCGCGCATGGCGACGACTTCGCCGGTAGCCGCATCGACAAGGCGCGGCGCGATGAGCCGCCGGGTAACCGGTGTGCTGCCGCGCAGGAAGACCGTGAAATGGCGGGGACTGGCAAACGCTGTTCCGGGGAAGGCCAGACTGGCCGGGCTCATGCCCGGCGATGTCTTGAGGGCGTTGGCGAGC
>DATJDE010000310.1:0-3228 GCA_035497595.1 Rhizomicrobium sp.
GCGGCGCACAATTCACCCAGCGCACCGTGAAGGAGAAGCGGATCGCCGAAAGCCTGTCGCCCATCGAAATGATGGCCAAGGTTGCGCGCGATGCGCTTGCGCAAAGCGGGGCGGGAGACAGGCTGGCCAATGCCATCGACACAGTCTCCATCGTGCGCTTTACCGCGGACTCGCCGGGCGATCAGGGCCGCTTGACCAAACGCATGTTCCGTAATCCGCCGCTGTCTGTTGCCCAACATCTGGGCATCACGCCGCGCCGCACCATCTACACGGCAACGGGCGGAAATTCGCCGCAATGGCTGGTCAACCGCACCGCCGAAGAAATTGCCAATGGCGAATGTGACGTCGCGCTGCTGGCGGGCGCGGAATATATCGCCTCGTTGGTGGGGTCGATGAAAGCGGGCATTGACCTGGGCTGGGCGAATGGGCCGGATAGCGATCCCGGCAGCGATCCGGAAGAAATTGGCGATATGCGTCCGGGCGTGAACGATTATGAAAACAAATATGGCCTGCGCTTTCCGGTGAATGCTTATCCGCTTTTTGAAAACGCGCTGCGCGGCATCAAAAGCCATTCGCCATCTGAACATCTGGAGTGGTTGGGCAAATTTTTCTCGCCCTTCACAAAAGTGGCGTCGGAAGTTCCCGAGTCCTGGTTTCCCACCTATCGCTCGCCGGAAGAAATTTCGACGCCGACCGAAAAGAACCGCTTTGTCGGCTTTCCCTACACCAAATATCTCAATGCGGTGATCGAGGTGGATATGGCGGCCGCGGTGGTGATGACCAGCGTGGGCAAGGCGCGCGAGCTTGGCATTGATGAATCCAAATGGGTTTATCTGCATGGCTGCGCCGATGCCGCCGATATCTGGAACGTGTCTGAACGGGTGAACTTTCATTCGTCCCCGGCCATTCACATGGTGGGCAAGAAGGCGTTTGCAATGGCCCAGCTCGATGTCGGCGATGTGTCGTTCATCGATCTGTATTCCTGCTTTCCCAGCGCGGTGCAGATCGGCTGTCAGGAACTGGGCATCGCGGAAGATGATCCGCGCGGCCTCACCATCACCGGCGGCTTGCCGTATTTCGGCGGGCCGGGAAACAATTATGTCATGCACTCTATCGTGATGATGGCGGATCGGTTGCGGCAAAATCCCGGCAAGTTCGGGCTTTGCACCGGCAATGGCTGGTATGTCACCAAACATTCGGCAGGCATCTATTCGACGCGGCCTGTGGAAGGCGATTGGGCGCGGGAGAACCCGGCACATTATCAGGTCGAAATCGACGCGATGCCTCACCCGGCGGTGATCGAGAGCCCACAAGGGCCGGGCAGGGTGGAAACCTATACGGTCATCACCGATCGCAAGGGCAAACGCTTTGGTCTGATCGTTGGCCGCACGAGCAATAACGAACGCTTCCTCGCCTACACGCCGGATGATGATGAAACGCTGGATCGCATGATGACGGAGGAAATGCTGGGCCGCGAAGGCGTTGTCAGTCAGGAAGGCCCGATCAACCTGTTCAGGTTCGTGTAATGGCGCGGATTTACATGGTGCGCCACGGTCAGGCGGCTGCGCGGTATGGCCAGTCTGCCGATCCGGGGCTGGATGCGCTGGGGCGCGAACAAGCGGCAGCCGCGGCGGAAAAACTTGGCCCCCTCGGCCCGCTTGCTATTCTTTCCAGCCCGCTTGCCCGCGCGCGCGAAACGGCGGTGCCGCTGGCGAAAATGTGGAACAGGGAGGTCGTCATCGAACCGGCGGTAGCCGAAATCCCCTCGCCGGATATTGAACTTTCCAAACGGTCAGAATGGCTGGGCAAGATCATGGCGGGTTCCTGGCGCAACGTTCCGCCGCCGCTAATGCAGTGGCGCGAGGCATTGATTGAATCGCTTACGCTGCGCACCGAAGATACGGTGGTGTTTTCACATTATGTTGCGTTGAACGTGGCGTTCGGCGCGGCAGTGGGCGATGATCGGGTAACGGCGTTCTCGCCCGAAAATTGCTCCATCACGATCTTTGAAACCGATGGCAGCAGATTGACGTTGGTTGAACGCGGGGCCGAAGCGCCGCTGACAAAGGTAAACTGAAACAATGGCCCTCGAACCGCACGAAATGAACGCCGCCGATCTTTCCGCCGCCTTTGAAGCGCGCGCGCTTTCGCCGGTGGAAGTGACGCAAAGCTGTCTCGGGCGGATCGAGGCGCTGGATTCCGGCATCAACGCCTTCTGCCATATCGACGTGCATGCCGCAGAAACGATGGCCGAGGCATCGGAAGCGCGCTGGATGGAAGGGGTGCCGCTGTCACCGCTTGATGGCGTGCCGGTGGCGATCAAGGATCTGCTGCTGACAAAAGGCTGGCCGACACGGCGCGGCTCTCTCACCGTCGATCCAAAAGGTCCGTGGACGGAAGATGCGCCGTCCGTTGCGCGCCTGCGTGAAGCGGGCGCGGTGCTGATCGGCAAAACCACCACGCCGGAATTCGGCTGGAAGGGCGCGACCGATAGCCCGCTCACCGGCACCACGCGCAATCCGTGGAACCGCAACACAACACCGGGCGGGTCTTCCGGCGGTTCGGCGGCGGCGGTGGCCGCGCGTTTTACGCCGCTTGCGCTGGGCACCGATGGCGGCGGCTCGATCCGTATTCCGGCCAGCTTCACCGGCACCTTCGGGTTGAAGCCGAGTTTCGGGCGCGTGCCGGCCTATCCACTGTCGCCCTTCGGCACAGTCGCCCATGTCGGCCCGATGAGCCGGGATGTGCGCAGTAGCGCGATGCTGATGAATGTCATCACCAAGCCCGATGCACGCGATTGGACCGCGCTGCCCCATATGCCGATGGACTATGCCGCCGAACTCGACCTACCGCTGCGGGGCAAGCGCATTGCGTTCAGCCCCCGTTTCGGCTTCCTCAAACGCATCGATGCTGAGGTTGAAACGCTGGTCGCCGCCGCGGTGAAGCGGCTCGAAGGCTTGGGCGCGCATGTCGAACTGGCCGATCCGCCAAAGGCCGATGCGGCAGATATTTTCCAGAAAATCTGGTGGTCAGGCGCGGGCTATCTGCTGGCCGATCTGTCGGCGCAGCAGCGCGATCAGCTCGATCCGGGCCTGCGCAATATGGCCGATGTCGGCAGCACCTTCAGCAAAAAACAGTTCATGGATGCCAATGCCGCGCGCGGTGTTTACGGCTCGCAGATGAATGTGTTCATGGAACGCTACGATTTTCTGGTCACCCCATCGCTCG
>DATJDE010000311.1:0-2251 GCA_035497595.1 Rhizomicrobium sp.
CGTTCTTCCCCGACAACGCGGTGGAATACTTCGTCAGCTACTATGATTACTACCAGCCGGAAGCCTATGTGCCGCGCACCGACACCTATATCGAAAAAGACAGCCAGATCAACGAGCAGATCGACCGGATGCGCCACGCCGCCACGCAGTCCCTGTTGGAGCGCAACGATGTCGTGATCGTCGCCTCGGTGTCCTGCATCTACGGCATCGGCTCGGTCGAAACCTATTCCGGCACCGCGCTCACCCTGGCGCAAGGCACGCGGATAGACCGCACAGACCTGATGCGCCAGTTCAGCGCCCTGCAATACCGCCGCAACGATGAGAATTTCGTGCGCGGCACATTCCGCGTCCGCGGCGATACGATCGACCTGTTCCCCGCGCACTATGAAGATCGCGCCTGGCGGATCGAACTGTTCGGCGACGAGATAGACAGCATCTCCGAATTCGATCCCCTCACCGGCAAATCGGCCGGCAAGCTCGCAAGCGTCAAGGTCTATGCCAATTCGCATTACGTGACCCCGCGCCCCACGCTGCAACAGGCGATCAAAGGCATGAAAGCCGAACTCGTCACCCGGCTGGAAGACTTCCGCAAAAACGGCAAGCTGCTCGAAGCCCAACGCCTCGAACAACGCACCACGTTTGATATGGAGATGATCGAAGCCACCGGCTCCTGCGCCGGAATCGAAAACTATTCGCGCTGGCTGACAGGGCGCCTGCCCGGCGAACCCCCGCCCACCATGTTCGAATATCTGCCCGATGAAGCGCTGGTCTTCGTGGACGAAAGCCACGTCACCGTGCCGCAAATCGGCGCAATGTATAAGGGCGACTATCGGCGCAAAGCCACGCTCTCCGAATATGGCTTTCGCCTCCCCAGCTGCATCGACAACCGCCCCTTAAAGTTCGAGGAGTGGGACGCGATGCGCCCGCAAACCGTCTACGTCTCCGCCACCCCCGGCAAATGGGAGATGCAAAGAACCGGCGGTGTCTTCGCCGAACAGGTGATCCGCCCCACCGGCCTGATAGACCCGCCGGTAGAAATCCGCCCCGTCGAAAGCCAGGTCGATGATCTGATCGCCGAATGTCACGACATCGCCAAACGCGGCTACCGCGCGCTGGTGACAACGCTGACCAAACGCATGTCCGAAGACCTCACCGAATACATGCACGAACAAGGCATCCGCGTGCGCTACATGCACTCCGATGTGGAAACCCTGGAACGCATCGAAATCATCCGCGACCTGCGCCTGGGCGCCTTCGACGTTCTCATCGGCATCAACCTGCTGCGCGAAGGCCTGGACATCCCCGAATGTGCCCTGGTGGCAATCCTGGATGCGGATAAAGAAGGCTTCCTGCGCAGCGAAACCAGCCTCATCCAAACCATAGGCCGCGCCGCCAGAAACGTGGATGGAAAAGTCATCCTCTATGCAGACCGCATCACCGGCTCCATGGAACGCGCGATGGCCGAAACCAGCCGCCGCCGCGAAAAACAATCCGCCTACAACACCGAACACGGCATCACCCCGCTCAGCATCAAAAAGAACATCTCAGACATTATGGGCAGCATGTACGAACGCGATCACGTCACAGTCGATACCGGCATGGAAGGCGAGGGCGGCGAATTCATCGGCCACAACATCCGCGCCCACATCAGCGATCTGGAAAAGCAGATGCGAGACGCCGCCGCCGACCTAAACTTCGAAACCGCCGCCCGCCTGCGCGACGAAATAAAACGGCTTACGGCCGTAGAACTAAAAATCTCCGACGACCCCTTCGCCCGCCAAAGCGCCGTAGACCAAGCCGCCGAAACCGCCATAACCGGCAAACAACGCGGCGCCAGCGGCGGCTACGTAAAACGCAAAGTGGGCGACAGACCCGGCAGACCAAAGACGTTCGGAAGCAGAGCAAAGTAATTTTCAACCTCCCCCTTGTGGGGAGGTCGGCCCCGCGCAGCGGGGACGGGTGGGGACCGCTGCCCCAACAAACTCCACCCTCAACAACCCTTGCCACCCCCATCTCATTTCAAAATGAGATGGACGGTCGAGTTCGCCAGCGAAACCGCGGAAAGTGAGGTCCTCGCCCGCGAACTCATCGGCGCGCGCGCCAAAGCCAACCTGTCCCAAGTCCAAGTCGCCCACCGCATGGGTACGTTCCATGACGGCAGAGCAATTCGAGTATGGCGTGAGACATTGCGAAATGACCAACGTGCTGTAGGCGGAGATAAGGCGCGGCGCTACTACGTCTCCAGTGCCTC
>DATJDE010000312.1:0-5784 GCA_035497595.1 Rhizomicrobium sp.
CCGACCGTGTGGTGCACATGGTCGACGGCAAAATCGACCGCGTGGAATAGGGCGGGCGCTGGGTGACGGGACGATTTGCACGCCTGTTTCTGTACGCCGCGCTCCTGCTGATGGCGGGTGGTGCGCATGCGGGTGAGGCAAAGCTCGAAGATGTCGTCGCCAGCGCCATGCTCTCCGGTCCTGCCGTGTTGCAGGCTGATGCCAAAACCGTGCAGGCGCAGGGCCAGTTGCAACAGGCCGAAGGCGCCTTCGACTGGACCGTGTCGGGCCGCACCGGCTGGCAGCGGCTTTATCTGCCGAAAATCCGCAATGGCGTGTTCACCAATGAAACCGATATCACCAGCGCGATCCCCATCGAAGCGAGCCTCACCAAAAAATTCTCCAACGGCATCACCATTGGTCCGGGCGTGACCTTTTATGCCAACACCGCTGCCAGCAATGCGCAGACCTTTGGCCTGACCACCCCGCGCCCGCATTTCAACGTCACCGTGCCGTTGTGGCAGGGCTCGGGCAGCAACAGCCCGGCCGCCGCCAAAGCCAATGCGGCGGAGAAGGCGTTACTGGCCTCACGTTTTCAGGGCGAATTTATCCGCAGCCTTGCGGTGCATGATGCGGTGCAGGTCTATTGGCGCTGCATCGCCTTGCGCGACCAAACCGCCATCGCCCGCGCTGCTGAAGACAACAGCCTCGATTACGACGCCCTGTTGCAGAAACAGGCAAAAAACGGCCAGCTCGAACCGGCAGAACTCGACCGCGCCACCGCCAATCAGGCCCTGCGCCATGTCGAAGTGACCAAGGGCGAACTCGCCGAACAGGCCTGCGGCCGCCAGCTTGCGCAGGCGATGGGCGCAAACGGTGCGGCCCCCGCGGTCGAGGGCGCTTTCCCTGATCTGGATGCTCTGGCCGGGGAGGTGAAACACCTCAACGAAGCGGCCATGACCGATCTGGCCTTGCGCAACCGGCGCGATCTTCAGGCGCTGGCGCAATATGCCGCCGCCGCGGGCGATCAGGTGAAGGGGGCCGAGAGCGGTCTCGGCCCGCAGGTGGATGTGTCGCTGGATACCGATGGGGTGTTCCTCAACCTCTCCAAGAGCATCGAAGGCAATGTCGAAAACGGGGCGCTGCAGGCGGCCCATGGCGCAGAAACGACCGCCCGGCTCAACCAGCGCCAGGCCGAAGGCCAGCTCCGCCGCGATGTGACCGATCAGGTGCAGGCGCTGAAAGCCGCTTTGGCCGATTTTCAGGCCCTCAGCCGCTCCGAGACATTGATGGAAGGGGCGGTAGCCAGTGCCCGCAAACGGGCCGCCGCGGGCTTTATTCCCCGCACCGCACAAAATGATGTGGAGGGGGAACTCGCCCAGATGCGGCAGGCGGTGGTCGATGCCAAGCTGCGCTTCTGCGCCGCGCTGGCTGCTTTGCGCCTCTCCACCGGCACAATCGAGGCCCGGCCCGGCGCGCCTGCAACCACGCTGGCCACGTTGTTCCGTAGCGTGCCTGGGCCAGGCCCCGCGCCCGTGGGCGCGGCACCTTTGCCGGGAGAAGGGGATTGACGCACCACCCCGAATTGATGCGAATGACCATTGTCACTGGATCGACATGATGGACAAAACGGTACTCGACATTTCTGCGCCGCCGGACAGCCCTGACAGCGTGGATGAGGGAAGTTTTATCGAGGGTTTTGCAGGCTATCGCGCCCTCAAGCGCCGCATGGCCGATGTCGCCCGGCACAATATCAACCTGCCGTTTTTCGAGCCGCGCAATGGGGTGAGTGACAGCCATATCACCTGGCAGGGCCGCGAACTGATCAATTTCTCCGGCTATAATTATCTCGGCCTGTCGGGCGATCCGCGCGTGTCCAGCGCGGCCAAGGCGGCGATTGATAAATACGGCACCTCCGCCTCGGCCAGCCGCATCGTATCGGGGCAGATCGACCTGCATGGCGAACTGGAGCGGCGCCTCGCAGATTTTCTCGGCACTGAAGATGCGCTGGTCTTCGTCAGCGGCTACCTCACCAATGTCACGGTGATCAGCCACCTGCTGTCCAAGCCCGATGCCGCGATCATCGATTCTGGGGCGCATAACTCCATCATGACGGGCGCCAAACTCTCGGGCGCCCGGCAGCTCAGCTTCCCCGTGGGCGAGTGGGAAAAACTCGACGCGCTGATGGATGAAAAGCGCAGCACCTTCCGGCGCGGGCTGATGGTGGTTGAAGGCGTCTATTCGATGGATGGCCATATCCTCGATGTGCGCCGCGCCGTTGAAGCCAAGCGCCGCAACGATCTTTTACTGATGATCGATGAGGCCCATTCGCTGGGCACCATCGGCGCCACCGGGCGCGGGGTCTGCGAAGCCTCCGGGGTTTCGCCGCGCTCTGTCGATGTCCTGATGGGCACACTCAGCAAATCGCTGGCCGGTGCAGGCGGCTATATTGCTGGCAGCCGCGGGCTGATCGAATATTTGCGCTTTCTCGCACCCGGCTTCATTTTCAGCGTCGGCCTTTCCCCGCCTGATACCGCGGCGGCACTCGCAGCGCTCAAAATTCTGGAAAGCGAGCCGCATTTAAGCGCCGAGGTGCGTGACCGTGCCCGCCTGTTCCGCGCCATCGCGCGCGAGGCAGGGCTCACTATTGGCGGCGATGAAGATTCCCCCGTCGCCTCGCTTCTGGTGGGTGATGACAAGGCTGGTTTTGTGCTGTCGAACCGGCTGCTCGAACAGGGCATCCATGTGCAGCCCATTCCGCCCCCCGCAGTGCCGGTGGGCGGCACACGGCTGCGCTTCTTCCTCACGCGCACCCACACCGAAGAGCAGTTCCGCCTGACACTGCCCGCCATCGCGCGTGAAATGGAACAAATGGGCCTGATGGGCTGATGGGCCACGCAGCCGTCACCGGCGGGTCGAGCGGCATTGGGCTGGCGCTGGCAAAACTTTTGGCGGCGAAAGGCTGGAACGTCACCATCCTCGCGCGGGACCGCGCCCGGCTGGACTCCGCCGCCGCCCTTCTCACCGCCGCGCGCAAAACCCCGAACCAGCGGATCATCGCATCCGCCGTCGATGTCGCCGATCCGGCGGCGCTGAACGCTGCGGTCGAGCACGCGGTGGCCGAGCTTGGGCCTCCCGACCTTGCGGTGGCGAGCGCAGGCATCGTGATCCCCGAAACCTTCACCAAACTCACCCCCGATGCCTTCCGCCGGACGATGGAGGTGAACTATTTCGGCACGGTCGATTTCGTGCGCGCCTGCCTTCCTTCGATGCGGGCCAATGGCAAAGGCAAAATCGTTCTGGTGTCGTCGGGCGCCGGGCTGATCGGGCTTTATGGCTACAGCGCCTATGCACCCAGCAAATTTGCCGTGCGCGGCTTTGGCGAGGCCTTGCGCAGCGAGTTGAAGCCGGAAGGCATCGCCGTCTCGGTGGTTTTCCCCCCTGATACCGATACCCCGCAACTGCGCGAGGAACTGCGCGTGCGCCCCGCAATCACCAGCAAAATCGCCGGTGGCGCGAAGGTCAAAACCGCCGAAGAGATCGCCCATGCCATTCTCGCAGGCATAGACCGCGGCCGTTTCATTATCGCGCCCGGTTTTGAAATGGCGATGCTGGCGCGGTTTTCAGGTATTCTTGGCCCCCTTCTCAACAGGGTCTCCTTCGATCCCCTGATTGCCCGGATGCACAAGCCATGAATGACACGGCGTTGCACATCATCGTTATCGCGGCGACCTTTTTTCTGGCGGGGGCGGTTGCGATTCTGCTCGCGGGCCTCAATCCGGCGTGGAAAGAGACCGTGCGCGGGCTGTGGTCTGCTTATCGGCTGGAATTCGCCATTGTCGGCGCAATTCTCATTCCGGCGGCTATCGGCGGCTGGCTGTTCATCGCCGTTCTGCTGCTACTGTGCTGGCGCGGCCAGTCTGAAATGTTCGAACTGTTCGGGATCAAAGGCTTCGGCCTTGTTCAACTGGGCGCGATGGCGCTGGGCGGGCTGCTGGTGATCGCAGGCGCGCTCAACCGGATAGAACCGTCAGGCGCGCTGGTGCTGGCGCTCGTGCTGGCGACGATGTGTGCCTTCATGCAGTTCGCCCGCTCCCGCATCGGCCTTGCCGGATTTCTCAGCCTCTTACTGCCCGCCTGGTGCGTGGCGATGCTGGCCGAATTGCAGGTCTCTCAAGGCTTCATCTGGATCCTGCTGGTCTATGCCACGGTCGAAATGAACGATGCTTTCGCCTATGTCGGCGGCAAGCTGTTCGGGCGCACAAAAATCCTCCCGCGCCTCAGCCCGCACAAAACGCTCGAAGGTCTGATCGCAGGCATGGTGGTGGGCGGCGGCTCAGGTTTCCTGATTGGCCATGAACTATTGCACCTTTCGGCAGGCGCCTCCTTGAAGATTGCGCTGGTTGCGCTGGCGGCGGGCCTTCTGGGCGATGTGCTGACATCGCTGCTGAAACGCTGGCAGCAGAAAAAAGACTTTCCGGCGCTCATGCTGCTGCATGGCGGGGTGCTGGATATTTATGATTCGCTGCTGATCGCCACGCCGATCGTCTTTGTTATGCGGGCACTGCTGATCTAAGCGGGCCGACATGGTGGCGCATCTCGGCAAAGGCCGCCAGCGGATAGGCAAAGCACAGCGACGCCAGAACATATTCGCACGCCACATAAAACGCCTGCGCGAGATACGGATCGGCAAAGATGCTGCGTTCCAGATACAGAAAGAGGAATATCAGCGACAGGGTGCTGGTGGTGAGGGTCACACCCGCCCGCGCCCGCAAAGAGCGCGCCTGAACCGGGCTGGTGCTGTGCTTGTTACGCAGCCTTGCACAGACCGTATCGAAGATGAAGGCGAGAATCTGCGTTGCGTAAAACCCTTCCGACAACCAGATGTGCAAACGGTGTGACATAGGTCCGTTATGAAGCTGGAAGATAGACAGCCCCGCTAAGAACAACCCCGCAACAATGCCCAGAATGCAGGCGATGAGGTTGAGCCATCCCATCGTTGCCACCGGCACGCCTTGCGCGCCGAGCGCGGTGAGATGGGCGCGCGTGGCATCGAAGTTGATGAGCCAGGTGACCACGATCGATGGCGTCACCACGCACATCATCAGCTGAAACGCATAGCTCGCAGGGGCGCGCGAAATGGTTTCGCTGATGGTCGGCAAGGTGCCGACAAAGCCTTCTGGGTGATAGGCGAGAAACAGGCTCCACGACGCGATCAGCGCGGCGATCCCGGCCACAAAAACGGCGGGGGCGCACCAGACCAGACGCGGGCCGAGGCCCTGCATTACTTATCCGCGATGAATTGTTCGACCAGGCGCTGAGCTTCCTGATCGTCGAACTGTTGCGGCGGCGATTTCATAAAATAGCTCGAAGGCCCGGTCAGTGCGCCGCCGATGCCGCGATCCAGCGCCAGCTTGGCGCAACGCACCGCATCAATCACCACACCAGCCGAATTGGGCGAATCCCAAACTTCGAGCCGCATTTCGCAGGCGATCGGCACATCGCCAAAGGCCGCCCCTTCAAGGCGGATATAGGCGACCTTGCGGTCGCTCAGCCACGGCACATAATCGCTGGGGCCGATATGCACATTGTCGGCGCCCATATCATGCTCAACCTGGCTGGTGACTGCCTGCGTCTTGGAGATTTTCTTGGTCTCCAGCCGCTCACGTTCGAGCATGTTCATAAAGTCGTAGTTGCCGCCGATGTTGAGCTGATAGGTGCGATCCAGCCGCACGCCGCGCTCACGGAACAGATTGGCCAGCACGCGGTGCACAATGGTTGCGCCCACCTGGCTCTTGATGTCGT
>DATJDE010000313.1:0-3775 GCA_035497595.1 Rhizomicrobium sp.
CTGGCCGGGCCATGCCCATCACCGGTCGCGCCATGGCAGGCAGCACAGCGTTCGGCATAGAGCGCTCTGCCCCGCGCCAGATCGGGCAGTGCGGTCGGCGCCAGCGGCACCGGATAAGCCACGATCAACGCTGCCGCCAACCCACGTGCAACGCTGGCAATCTGGGCGGGAGCACTTTTGCCCTTCACGCTGGCTTCAAGCGCGCTTGCCTGTGTCAGCAACCCTGCCTTAGCGGCGCTCTCGGGCAGGGCGGCAATCCGTTCGCGGGCGGAGCCTGAAAACTCCACCATTTCCTGAAATTCGCCCGCACTCACGATCTTGCCGTCTTCGACCGCGGCCGGGTAATCCACCGCGATATAATCCAGCAGCCGCCAGATGGTCTGTGCCTCAGCGGGTTCGGCGTGTGCAGGAGCGGCGAAAGCAAAGGCCGCGATCGCCAGAAGCGCCGCTGAGATGAAATGTCGAACCATGGGCCGCCTGCACCGTTAGTTGAGAGTCACTCTCAACATCTAACGAGCCAGAGCGGGTGCGTCGAGCCGAATATGTGACGCAAGCTGTGGTGTGACGTCCGGCCCGCGCTCGTCAGGCCACACTGTCAGGCCACCGGGCTCTGCGCACAGCGGACAGACTGATCGTCGTCCTGCAACGGGCTCGCGCGCGACGGGCTGAAATCTTCGCGCACATGCGCCCACCAGAACCCGGCATAAGACTTGTCCGTCCCCGGCCCAAAGGTCTCGGGCGCCAGAGCCTTCAGCTTCGGCAAGCGTGTCCAGGCCACATTGGGAAAGGTGTGGTGCTCATTGTGATAGCCGGTGTTGAACAGGATCAGGTTGAGCCATGAATAGGTGGAGCGGGTGGGTGCTTTCGCATCGTCGCCGGGATGCTCTGCCAGTGACTGGCCGAGATTGGTGACACCGCATTTGCCCAGAAACAGCGACAGGCTCCAGATGTGATAGAGCCAGCCCAAAAAACCGAACGTCGCAAACAGAAAAATATTCACCGCCACCGACACCGCAATGAACAGCCGCCGCTCGAACACCGGCGGCTTGGTAGCGCCAATGCGGCGCGCCCGGTCCTTGGTCGCAAGCCCTGTGCGGCGGCGATAAAACGGATTGAAGATCTTGTTGGAGATCATGAAGCCCAGCGGCATCGCCTGCACAAAAAGTTCGGCGAGCGTGAGCAGGCGCTGCAGTTTCGGATTGGCCGCGCGATGGGTGCGCCGCGCCACAAAGCGGCACAAATCCTCATGCTCATAATCGCGCTCATAATTACCCAGATGCGGATGATGGCTGGAGACATGCTCATGCTGATAGGTGAGCTGCAGCCCGAAAGAGGTGGTGATCACCTCCAGCAATAAATCGAAGGCCAGCTTGGCGCGGCGTTCCCGAAACACAAGCCGATGCGCCGTTTCATGAATGAGCGAACCCACGGAATGCAGCACCAATTGCCCAACCACAAACGCCGCCGCAAACACCACCAGCAGATTGGTGCCGGAGACCAGCCACACCATGCTCCAGTGCAGCAGCAACAGCAGCAGAGCACCAATCAAACCGCGCCAGTCAGCCCCCGCAAAGCCCGAGGCCTCAGGGTGTGCCTTCAGCACCGCCACGCGCATGGCGATATGGCGGCGCGATTGCGCGGAAAGCTGATTTTCCTGCAATTGCGGGCCATCGCCTGCGCGCAAGGCCAGCGCGTTTGAAGGTGTCATGCTTAGCTTTTGGGGTGAAAATTTAGCGCCAGCCCGTTCATGCAATAGCGCAGGCCAGTGGGCGCAGGCCCATCGGGAAACTGATGCCCCAGATGCCCTTCACATTGGGCGCAATGCACTTCAGTCCGCGCCATGCCGTGGCTGGTATCGGTGGTCATCGCAACCGCATCTTCCCGTGGGCGGAAAAAGCTCGGCCAGCCGCTGCCGCTTTCATATTTGGTGCTGGAATCGAACAAGACATGGCCGCACCCCGCACAAGCATAAACCCCTTCACGCTTTTCGTGATTGAGCGGGCTCGATCCGGGCCGTTCGGTAGCGTGCTCGCGCAACACACCAAACGTCTCCGGCGCAAGCTCGGCCTGCCAGGCTTCTTTGCTTTTGACGATACGCTCGGCCATCTAACCCCTGCTTTTCATGATGTCGCGAATTTCGCGCAGCACCGTCAGATCTTCCGGAACGGTGGCGGGTGCATCTGCAGGGGGCGCGCTCAATTTGTTGATCTGGCGGATCAGGATGAACAACACCAGCGCCACGATCAAAAAGTTGATCAGTGCATTGATGAAATTGCCGTAGTTCAGCGTCACCGCGCCAACCTTGGCGGCTTCGGCCAATGTCGCGGTGGCCGGGCCTTTCAGGGTGATGAAGAAGTTTGAAAAATCGATCCCGCCCAGAACCATCCCCAAAGGCGGGTTGATGATATCTTTGACCACCGAGTTCACGATACCGGTGAACGACGCGCCGATAATCACACCAACCGCAAGGTCGATGACATTGCCGCGCATGGCGAACTTCTTGAATTCATCGAACATTGTGAGTCCTGCTGAAAATCCCGGCGAAGAGGTTATTCTCCCGCAGGGACTTCAACAACCCAGGCCCGCATCAGGGCGCAAAACGCCCAGCCCGCGGAACCCCCGGCGATCACCCCCAGCGTATTGGCAATCTCGTCGCGGAAACTCATGTCCCGCCCCACTATGCCCTGAAGGATTTCCAGCGCCCCGCCAAAGGCGATCAGCCCCGCCAGCGCCCAGAGCCAGCGGCCCCGCGCCTGCATGGCCACCGCCGCCAACCCGGCCAAAAGGGCATAGGCCCCAAAGTGTTGCAGCTTGTCCCAGACATTGAAACCGACATCGCCCGGCCCCAACTCGCCCCAGATCACAACCCCCGCCAGCGCCCAGAAGGCTGCCGTGGCCAGAATATGCACCGACGTCGGACGTGAAAGAGACAGCATGAACGCTTTCTAGCGGGGCGGCGGCGCGATTGCAGCAGCCCCTAACCGGCCTTTTGCAGGAGCGGTTAAGACCATGGCACGAAAAGCCTTTCCAGAGGCCTAAATTCCGCAATGATTACATACTGTTAAGTGAAACCTTGAAAACCCGCAGCCACCAGCGCCCTCTTTATATGCCTCGACATCCGCGCCCGCGCCCACTCGTGGCGCGGTTTGGCGCGGGCCAATGCCTTGCAAAGCCCCGTTCTTCCCGTATAAGACCCGCCCTCTCGTAGAGCGGTCCGGCTGGGCATGCCGTGGCTGCTCCCAATGCGAACAGACCCCTGCCGCCTCATCAGCCGCAGACGGGTTAATAAGGAGACCGCAAAATGCCCAAGATGAAGACCAAGTCGAGCGCCAAAAAGCGCTTCAAATTCACGGCCAATGGTAAGGTCAAGCACGGTCAGGCGGGCAAGCGCCACGGCATGATCAAACGCTCCAACGAACAGATTCGCGAACTTCGCGGAACGACGACGATGAGCGCCTCCGAAACCCAGCGCATCAAGCGCTGGATGCCCTACGGTTGAGGGAGAGATAGATGTCCAGAGCACCCCGCGCCGTCCCGTCACGCGCCCGTCGCAAAAAAGTCCTGAAACAGGCCAAAGGTTTTTACGGCCGCCGCAAAAACAACATCACCACGGCCAATGCCGCGGTCGATCGCGCGCTGCAGTACAACTATATCGGCCGCAAGCTGAAGAAGCGGAATTTCCGCGCGCTTTGGATCCAGCGGATCAATGCTGGCTGCCGCGAGCACGGCGTCACCTACAGCCGATTTATCTGCGGGCTGTTGAAGGCCGGCATCG
>DATJDE010000314.1:0-7090 GCA_035497595.1 Rhizomicrobium sp.
AAAATTTCGAGCCCGGACGAATTGCACGCGATCGATGCGAAGATCGGCACTGCGGCGAAGCTCGATGTCTGGGCCATGGTGGAGACGCCGCAGGCGATTTTGAATATTGCGGCGGTGGCAGCAGCAGGCGGGCGGCTTTCCTGCTTCGTGATGGGGACCAATGATCTCATCAAGGAAATCCGGGGCGCCCATACGCCGGACCGGCTCAACCTTTCGGCGGCGCTGGGGCTTTCGGTTCTGGCGGCGCGCCAGAACGGGCTGGCCGTGATTGATGGGGTGTATAACGACATTCAGGATACGGACGGCTTTGCCGAGATCTGCCGCCAGGGACGCGCCTTCGGCTTTGATGGCAAGACGCTGATCCACCCTTCCCAGCTTGAAGCCTGTAACGCCGTTTTTGCGCCGTCGCCTGCCGAGGTAGAGGCCGCGCGCAAGGTGATTGCCGCATTTGAACTGCCGGAGAACAAGGGCAAGGGCGCGATCAAGGTGGAGGGGCGCATGGTTGAGCTGCTCCATGCGGAGATTGCAAAGCAAACCGTTGCGCTATCCGATGCGATTGCGGAGTTGGCGCAATGAAAACCAGTGCCGGGAATTTCTTTGAGGATTTCAGGCTGGGGCAGCAGTTGGTGCATGCCACGCCGCGCACCCTGACCGATGGGGACCGGGCGTTATATACCGGGCTTTATGGCGCGCGCTTTGCGCTGCAATCGGGCGACAGTTTTGCCAAGCATCTGGGGTTTCGCCAGAGCCCGATGGATGATCTTTTGGTGTTTCACACCGTGTTCGGCAAATCGGTGCCGGATATCTCGCTCAATGCGGTGGCCAATCTAGGCTATGCCGAAGGGCGCTTTGTGAAGCCGGTCTATCCCGGGACGACGCTCACCGCCGTATCCGAGGTGATCGGGCTGAAAGAAAATTCCAGCCGCAAGACCGGCGTTGTCTATGTGCGCACGCGCGGGCTGGATGAGCATGGCGATCTGGTGCTCTCTTATGTGCGCTGGGTGATGGTGAACAAGCGCGATGTGGACGCGCCGACCGTGACGCAGGTGCCGAAGCTGGCGGCCGCAGTTTCGGTGGATGATCTGGTGGTGCCGGCGCATACCGATTTTGCCACCCTCTATAACACCGAGCTTTCGGGCAGCATTCATCGCTGGGAGGATTATCAGCCGGGCGAGAAGATCGATCATGTCGATGGCATGACGGTGGAGGAAGCCGAGCACATGCTGGCGACCCGGCTCTACCAGAACACCGCGCGAGTGCATTTCAATCAGTACACCGAAGGTAAGGGCCGCTTTGGGCGGCGGCTTATCTATGGCGGACATGTGATTTCGCTGGCGCGCGCGCTGTCGTTCAACGGGCTGGCCAATGCGGTGTCCATTGCCGCGATCAATGGCGGGCGCCATGTCAATCCGCTGTTCGCGGGCGACACGGTGTTTGCCTGGAGCGAGGTGCTGGACAAGGCGCCGATTCCCCATCGCAAGGATGTGGGGGCGCTGCGCTTGCGGCTGGTGGCGACCAAGAACCTGCCTTGCGGCGATTTTCCGGACAAGAACGAAGCGGGCGCGTTTCCTGAAAACGTGATCCTCGACTTTGATTACTGGGCGCTGGTGCCGCGCAAGCTCTGATGCCGCTACTCACGCGGTATCGCGCGCTGGTGACGGCAAAGACGCTGAAACCGGATGCGGAACAGCAGGCGGCAGCCACCGCGCTGGACCAGCTTGCGCGGGCGCTCAAGCACTATCGCCCTGCCGCCTGGTGGCGCTTTGGCAGAGGCGCGCAGGCCCCGCGTGGTCTTTACATCTGGGGCGATGTCGGGCGCGGCAAATCCATGTTGATGGATTTGTTTTTCGAGGCCGCGCAGGTACCGAAGAAGACCCGCGTGCATTTCAACGCCTTCATGGTGCAGACCCATGCGCGCATCCATGCCGCGCGGCAGGCGGGCGAGAGCGACGACCCGATTGTGCCGGTGGCAAAGCTGATCGCGCGCGACGCGCAGCTTTTGTGTTTCGACGAATTTCAGGTCAGCGACGTTGCCGATGCAATGATCCTTGGCCGGTTGTTCGAGCAGTTGTTCGTGTTGGGCGTAGTGATCGTCGCCACCTCCAACACGCCGCCGGAACGATTGTATGAAGGCGGGCTCAACCGCCAATTGTTTTTGCCCTTCATCGCACAGATTCAGCACCAGCTTTCAACCGTCACGCTGAACGGGCCAACCGATTATCGCCAGCATCGCCTTGCCGGGATGAAGGTGTATCTGACGCCGTTGGGCAACGAGACGAAGGCCGTGATGGATGCGGATTTTCGCAAAGTGACCGATGGGACCGAAGCGTCGCCCGTCACCTTGCGGGTGCTGGGGCGTGATCTGGCTGTACCGCTGGCGGCGGCGGGCGTGGCCCGCTTTGGCTTTGACGATGTGGCGCGCAAGCCATTGGCGGCGGCAGATTTTCTGGCCATTGCGCAAAGTTTTCATACCGTACTGATTGATGATGTTCCGGTGATGGGGCCGGACATGCGCAACGAGGCGCGGCGCTTTATGCTGCTGATCGATACGTTGTATGATGAGGGCGTGAAGCTGATCTGTTCGGCAGAGGCCGAAGCGGAAGCACTGTACCCGCAAGGCGACGGGGCACAGGCTTTTCGGCGGACGGCATCACGGCTTGTGGAAATGCAGAGCGCTGATTATCTGGCACGTGGACATAGAATCGAAATGCCACCTTTGGATATCGATTGATGAGCGATCTTCTGGCGACCGGCGCGTTTTTACTGGTGCTGCTGCTGGGCTTCGGCTTTCGCGAGAAGATCTTTGGCGTGCTGCACCGGTTCGACCAGAAGAATATCGCCCGCCAGCAGGCGCAAAGGGCCGAGCGGGGTGACCCCGAAGCGCATTATCGCCATACGATGGCGCTGGCCGAAGAACAGGTGGAAGAGATTTCGATCCTCACCCTGAGCGATGTGCGCACCGGCACACCGGTAACCCGCTATATTTTTCAGGGCGAGAAATTTGCCACGCGCAATGAGGCCGAACAGGCGCGTGCCGCCGCAATTGGCCAGATTGCGCGGCGTTTTTATGCCGACCTGCCCCATGCCCTGACCAGCCGCGGCAAAGACAAGCTCGAATAGAACTGACTGGCGCTGCGCCCGATGTTTGGAGGAAGATAGACCTTCAGCCATTGGGAGGACGAGCAGTGTTCAATTTGAAAGGCCAGCGTGTGCTGGTGGTGGGCGGAAGTTCCGGCATTGGCAAGGGCGCGGCCCTAGCGGCAGCGCAAGCGGGCGCAGAGGTGATGATTGCATCACGCTCGGAAACCCGCGTGAAAGCAGCGGCGGCGTTGATCGGCCATGGCTGCAAGACAGGGCTGATCGATATTTGCGACGATGCCAGCGTCGAGGATTTTTTCGCGAAATCCGGTGTCTTCGATCACGTGCTGACGACAGCGGCTTCGGTGCAGATTGCGCCGGTGAAAAGTTTGAGTGTGGTTGAAGCGCAAGCCGCGATGAATTCGAAATTCTGGGGCACCTACCGCATTGCCCGCGCCGCAAAGGTCAGCGATGGCGGCTCGATTACCCTGACCTCTGGAGCCGCCGCCGTGCGCGCCACCAAAGGCCGTGCGTTGCAGACCGCGATCAATGCGGGTGTCGAAGCGCTGACCAAGGGCCTTGCGCTGGAATTTGCGCCCGTGCGGGTGAACACCGTGTCACCCGGCGTGGTGGAGACAGAACGCTGGCAGCAACTGGATGCAGCACGGCTGGCACAGGTGCAGCAGATTGCATCGCATAGCGTGACCGAGCGCGCCGGAACGACACAAGAGATTGCGATTCAGATACTCGCCTGCATGGTCAACCCGTTCATGACGGGCAGCGTGGTCTATGTGGAAGGCGGCTATCTGCTGGTGTAACGCCGATCTTCTAAGCCGCTTCGCCCTTGAGCAATCTCGGCAGCTTGCCAACTGCGCCGCCTGCGTGGCGCATGAAGAGGCGGCGCAAGGGGCCAATCCGATCCACGATGCCGAGCCCGAGATCGCGCGCCGCACGTAAAGGCGCGATGTCGTTGGAGAACAGCCGGTTCAGCCCATCGGTGGCGGCAGCCAGCATGAAGGAATCGAAACGGCGCCAGCGTTCGTAACGCCTGAGCACATCGAGCGCGCCGATATCGAGGCCAAGGCGGGCGGCATCGAGTACGGTTTCTGCGAGCGCGGCTGCATCTTTGAGGCCGAGATTGAGGCCCTGCCCGGCTATGGGGTGAATGCCATGGGCGGAATCGCCCGCCAGCGCAAAACGCTCTTTCACATAGCTGCGCGCCAGATGGAATTTTAAGGGATAGGACCAGCGCGGGCCGGAGGCTTTGGTAGCGCCGAGATGGGTGCCAAAACGGCGGGCAAGTTCGGCTTCGAAATCCATCTCGCTGGCGGCCAATAGCTGCGGCGCGAGGGTTTCCTTTTCCGTCCACACCAGCGACGAGCGGTTGCCGGTCATCGGCAAAATCGCGAACGGGCCGGAGGGCAGGAAATGTTCATAGGCGACGCCATTATGCGGGCGCGTGTGTTCAACCGTCGCCACAATGCCGATCTGCGGATAGGACCAGCCGACCACGCCAATGCCTTGCGCATCGCGCAGCGCAGACTCGCGGCCATCGGCAGCGACGGCGAGGCGGGCACGGATCTCTCTGCCATTGGAAAGCTGCGCCACGATATGGCCGCCCTCGCGGCTCAGTGCGGTGACGGCGGCGGGCGAGATCAGGGTGATGGCGGGCGTGTTGCCAGCGCATTTGTAGAGCGCGGCGCGGATGTGGCGATTCTCGACAATGCGGCCCAGCGGCTCTCCGATTTCGCGGTGGTCGAAATGCAGCGAAAAGGATGAAGCCTCACGGTCCAGCTTCGCATCGGTGACCAGAATATCGTTGATCGGCTGGGCGTGCGCCTCCAGATCGGGCCAGACGCCAAGGGCCTGATACATCCGCACCGAGGCGAAGGCGAGCGCGCTCACCCGTCCATCAAACTTCGCATCCAACAGAGCTGAAGGCGGCATGGGATCGGCGACCGCGACCGTCAGCCCGCCTTGTGCCAGCGCCAGCGCCAGCGTGACACCAACCATGCCGCCGCCGCTCACCACGACATCAAAATTATCCGGGGAATTATCTGCGCTCATGACGACAGCCTATCTCCCGACACGGGGTTACGCGCAAGACTGATGAAAAAGCAGGCAGCATTAGGAATCTGCTGATTTATGCGGCAGCCATGTCCGACTGCTTGCTGGTCATTTTCAAAAATATCAATATTTGCAATGCCTTATCGCAACGCAACAATCCGGCACGGTTCTTGATGATGTAAGGCAAGCCCAACCAGTGCGGGGCGAGGCAGACATCAAACGGAAGGATACCGGATGAAGCTGATCACGGCGATCATCAAACCCTTCAAGCTCGACGAGGTGCGGGAGGAACTCTCCACGCTTGGCGTTCAGGGCATGACGGTGACGGAAGTCAAAGGCTTTGGGCGGCAGAAGGGCCATACGGAGGTGTATCGCGGCGCCGAATATGCCGTGAGCTTTTTGCCCAAGGTCAAAATCGAGGTGGCGGTGCATTCGGCACTGGCCGCCGCCGTGGTCGATGCCATCGTGGCCAAGGCCCGGACCGGCCAGATCGGGGACGGCAAAATTTTCGTCACCCCGCTCGACAGCGCGTTGCGCATCCGCACCGGCGAGACCGATGGAGATGCCCTGTGAGCGAGCCATCAGTGAGCCCCCATTCACACCTTCGCGCCCGAGCGGCGCGGCCCATTTCACACGCGCATAGAGGCGGAGCATGACAATGACATCCATTTTCAAAAAAACAGGGTTGGGCGGGCTTGCCGCCTGCACGGCATTCGGCCTTTCCACCGTGGCGGCACTCGCCGCCGAAACACCTAAACTCGATTCCGGCGATACCGCCTGGATGCTGACCTCGACGGCGCTGGTGTTGCTGATGACCATTCCTGGTCTGGCGCTGTTCTATGGCGGCATGGTGCGCAAGAAAAATGTGCTGGCGACGATGGCGCAAAGTTTTGCCGCCACCTGTCTTCTGTCGATCCTCTGGATGGTGATTGGTTATTCGCTGGTGTTCAGCGATGGCGGCAGTCATCAGGCCTGGCTGGGCGGTCTATCAAACGTCTTTCTGAAAGCCATCACCATCCATTCGCAGACCGGCACCATTCCCGAATCCGTGTTCATGACCTTTCAGATGACCTTTGCGATCATTACTCCGGCGCTGATCGCGGGCGCCTTTGCGGATCGCATGAAGTTTTCCGCCTATCTGTGGTTCATCGGATTGTGGGTCGTGCTGGTCTATGCGCCCATCGCCCATTGGGTGTGGGGCGGCGGCTGGCTCAGCACGCTGGGCGCGCTGGACTTTGCGGGCGGCGCGGTGGTGCATCTGAACGCCGGTACGGCGGCGCTTGTCACCTGCCTCGTTCTGGGGCCACGCAAAGGCTATCGCACCGAAAACATGGCGCCGCATAATCTGGTGCTCAGTGTGATCGGGGCGGCGCTGTTGTGGGTCGGCTGGTTTGGCTTCAATGCGGGGTCTGCGGCCTCTGCCGGGCCTGCGGCGGGCATGGCCATGGCGACCACACAGATCGCAGCGGCAGCAGCAGCGCTGGCCTGGATGATCGCTGAATGGATAATCGGCAAAAAACCCTCTGTGCTGGGCATGATCTCCGGCGCGGTGGCGGGGCTGGTGGCGATTACGCCGGCGGCGGGCTTTGTCGATCCGATGGGAGCGCTATTGATCGGCATTGCGGCGGGCGCGGTTTGCTACATCGCCGCCGTCCATCTGAAGCAGGTGCTGGGATATGACGACTCGCTTGATGCCTGGGGCGTGCATGGTGTGGGCGGCGCGCTGGGCGCCATTCTCACCGGCGTGTTCGCCACCTCAGCCATCAATCCCGCGGGCAAGGGCTGGCTGGCCGATGGCAATCTCCATCAGGTGCTGATCCAGTTTTACAGCGTGGCGGCCACCTTCATCTATTGCGGCATCGTCACCTTCATCATCCTCAAGGCCATCGACCTGGTGATCGGGTTGCGCGTCTCCAAGGATGTCGAGGTCGAGGGGCTGGACATC
>DATJDE010000315.1:0-2137 GCA_035497595.1 Rhizomicrobium sp.
AATCGGCCATGCCCGCGATTTCATCGCTGAGGCCGAAGGCACCCGCGTCACCGGCCGCCCCGATGCCCACGCCCACGGGAGTGCCTGCGATCCGGTTCAAAAGGCTGGTCGGCTTCTCATACTGAGGTGACAGTGAGCCGCCAGCCGCAAGCGTTTTGCGATACTTCTCGATGTCCGCTTGCTTGAAACCTTCCGGGCCGATCATCTTGGTTGGAACCAGGATGGCGTTCATCTGATCGGCATTGTAGCCGTTCTTGATCATCGCCGTGATCAGGCCGGCCGTTTTCGGGTCCATCGTTACAGCTTTGGTGCTGCCGGTCGCCAACGGGGCATCTGGCAACGGACCATTCGGACCGCCAGTATCTCCACCGGCCGCCGCTTTCGCGGCCAGTTCCTGACGATAAGCGGCTGCCGACTTATTCGGATCGCCCCGGAAATACTGATTTTCAATGGCGGCATAGGCATCGCCAAGGTGCGGCCCGAGAATGTCATCCGGATTCATGCCGTTACGCTGGGCAATCCCGCGATACATGCCGCGTTCGGTGTTATACGCCTTATCGTATTCAGCGACGCGACCAGCCAGCGTGTTGCGAAGCTGCGCGCGCAGTTCGGGCGTGAATTTACCCTTGCTGTCGAGTTGCTTGCGAAGGTCGCCAACGATCTTCTGGCCCA
This sequence comes from Rhizomicrobium sp., assembly GCA_035497595.1. Taxonomy (GTDB): domain Bacteria; phylum Pseudomonadota; class Alphaproteobacteria; order Micropepsales; family Micropepsaceae; genus Rhizomicrobium. Next base: position 673 of record DATJDE010000315.1, read on the forward strand.
TGGTGCCGAGGTCCGCCACGCTCGCGGCTTCCCCTTCACGAACAACGCTGTTCGGGTCCATGATCTTGGCAAAAGCGTAGATCATGTCCTGATCGCCCGCTGGCGTGTCGGGCGAGCGCAGCGCGGATGCGTAGGAAGGCAGCGCGTTCTTATAGACCTGAACCGCGTTGCGGCCTTCCAACTCCTTGCGCAGCCCACTTACGTTGTCGAATTTCTGATTGGGACCGGCGGGTAGCTGATTGTTCTTCGCCTGCAATGCAGCCTGCGCAGCTTCACGCGCCTGGATTTGCTGCATCTCATAGCGATTTTGGATCGCCTGCGCGGCTGCAACGCGAGCAGCTTCAGCTTGGCTGATATAATTCAGATCTTGGGGGCCGCCCTGGATCGGGGCAACAGCTTGAGCGGTCCCGGGCGCGGCAAAGCCAGTGGGGGCCTTAGGTCCGGTGCCCTGCGTCTTATAGACCGCGAAGGGGTTGGGCTTCTTGAACTGCGCGAAGGGATTATCCGCCATTTACTGACCTCCCAGAACGCGTGACGCGGAGCCCGGCCCAAAGTGCTCATCGAATTGCGGAGCGAGAGCCGGGTTCTTTTTCAGCATATCGATTGCGGCCGGGTCGATCCCGCCCTGCTGACCGCCCATCATGGCAGGGTTGATTACCTGCTGCCCGCTCTCCGCGCTGCCCAGCACGATCGGATGCGAGTAGTTATTGGTTATGATCGCCTGACCCTGCGGCGACTTTGGATCGATACCAGCCGCGATCATGGAGCGGATCACGTCGGGCGGTGGCGTATCCATCGCATGCGCAGCCATCGCGCTCTTATATTCCATGTTGTTCTGTTCGACCGCGCGGCGGCGATTCATGCCCTCCTGTGCCATGCCGACGAAAGGACCGAAGGTGAGGATCTTGCCGATTCCGCCCGCAATTCCTCCAATGGAGCCGTCGCCGAACAGGCGGTTTTGCGGATCGGAAACCGGCTTTTTCGCGCCGTTGAATGCCATGCCCATCGTATCAGCCTCCCGCCCCTGCGGCTGCCGCCGCGTTCTGGCCAAACATCTTCATCCAGTCGAACAGGCCCGGCGTGTTCGTGCCCGTGCTGGCCGTGTTTCCGTATTTGCCGGTGAGCCCGTTCACGATGCCCGAATAGGCGTTGACGCCGGCGTAGGGGACGGATGCAGCCATGCCGATGGCGTTAAGCTGATCCTGGGATAGCGTGCCGGACAGGCCGAGGGCCTGTAGAACCGACGAGATCGAGCCATTCGCGGCATTGAGCGCCGTGTTGTTGTCGTTCGTGTTCTGGTTGCCCATTGCGGTGGCGGCGCTGGCCTTGAGCCCCGTGGCGGTATTGTATGCCCCCGCGAGGTCGTTCGATGCCGTAAGCGCCCGATCCTGACCCGCATTGTATTGCGCGTCGGACTGGCCGCCGATGGTGCCCATGCGGCCCAATTCGTCCCTGTAAGCGCCAT
>DATJDE010000316.1:0-9223 GCA_035497595.1 Rhizomicrobium sp.
AAAACCCTTCCACCCGGCGCAGGATCAGCGCCTCGCGCAGCCTGGGGGGCAGCCGATCCATGGCGCTTTGCAAACGGCGCAACTCATCACGGGCGATTGCGCTGCGGTCCGGGCCGGGCGCATCCATGGCAATGTCCAGCGCATCCAGATCGGCCACCGCCTCAATGGGGATAACCTGCTGCTTGCGCACCCGGCTGATCAGAAGATTGCGCGCCGTGGTAAAGACAAAAGGGCGGGGCTGCTCTGGCAGCTTGCTGCAGGCCGCCTCAAAAACGCGGATGTAAACATCGTGGAGAATATCCTCCACCTCGGCCTGCTGGCGCCAGTTGCGTCGCAAAAACCGCATCAACAAGGGCTCCAGAGGCAGCACCTCACGCAGAAACCAGGCTTTGACTTCGGGTGAGCCCATGATTTCAGATGAGCCCACGCCAGCACCCACAAAAGGGGCGCCCGTGTCCTTGCGCTGTGAATCCGACGTTTCGATCATCTCTTGCGCTTTCCGGCCCCCGCGCCTCGGCTAAGGACCACAACTGGGTAGACTCAGCTACGGTGCAAAAATGAGTGGCAGGACCGCAAAATAATTGCCGCCCGGGAACCGGGGACAAATTTCTTTCGCAAGAACAAGGATTGGGGCATTGTGAATAGCGTCATCATTCATCAGCCAGGCGGGTGGTTTTTTCCGTGAATTCTCTACGCCACGGGCAGGATACGCCCCTCCCCGCCCCGCTCCCTGACATGGCGCTGCGCCCCGAGGTGTCAAAAGCGCTGTCGGCGGTTGTGCCCTGCTTCAACGAAGAGCCGGGGCTGGAGGCGCTGATAAAGCGCTTGTCGGCCGCCTGCGCCAAAGCCGTGGGCGATGATTTCGAGATCATTCTGGTCAATGACGGCTCGAAAGACGGCACATGGGCCGAGATTCTGCGTTTGTCGGAAACAGTGCCCCAACTCGTCGGCGTGAACCTTGCGCGCAATCACGGCCACCAACTGGCGCTCACCGCCGGGCTTTTTCTGGCCCGCGGGCAACGGGTCTTCATCATCGACGCTGACCTCCAGGACCCGCCGGAGCTTTTGGCCGAGATGGTGGCGGCGCTCGATGCAGGCGCCGAAGTCGCTTATGGCCAGCGGATTCACCGCGAGGGCGAAACCTGGTTCAAGAAAGCGAGCGCCAGCGCTTTTTACCGCCTGCTGCAACGGCTGACCGATGCACCCATCCCCGCCGATACTGGCGACTTCCGCCTGATGACGCGGCAGGTACTGGATGTGCTGCTCTCCATGCCCGAACAGCACCGTTTCGTGCGCGGCATGGTCGCCTGGATCGGCTTCAACCAAACCGCCATCCCTTATCGCCGCGAGGCGCGCTTTGCCGGGGATACAAAATACCCTTTGCGCAAAATGATCGGCTTCGCGATGGACGCCATCACCGGATTTTCGATCGCGCCCTTGCGGCTTAGCCTTTATCTCGGCCTGTTTTCGGTCTTGGTGGCCCTTGGGCTGGGAGCTTTCGTCTTCTGGTCATGGCTGGCGAACCACACGGCGCCGGGCTGGACCAGTATCGCCATTATCATATTGGCATTCGGCGCGATGCAGATGTTCTGCCTGGCCATTATGGGGGAATATCTCGGGCGTACGTATATGCAGACAAAGCAGCGCCCGCTCTTCATCATACAGGCCATTCATCAGGGAAAAACGCCGCCCCCATGATCCTCGATCTTGCGAAGAAGACACTCAGTTATCCTGTCGTGTTCGACACCTACCAAACCATGGTCGGCTCACCACGCGCCCATCGCAGGATCATTGCCGAGATGGTGCGCCCAAAACCGGAAGACCGCCTTCTCGATATCGGTTGCGGCGTGGGGGCGATTGTGCCGTTTCTGCCTGCCGATATCGACTATGTCGGCATCGACATCAGCCCCGACTACATCGCCAAGGCGCGGAAGGATTATCCCGGCAGGCGAACCTTTGTTTGCACCGACGTTGCGGTGGCCGATGCGGCCATGCTGGGCAGCTTCGACATCGCCGTATCCTTCGGCGTGTTTCATCATGTGCCGGATGATGTGGCCCGCCAGATGGCGGCCCTGGTGCGGCGCGTGGTGAAGCCGGGCGGGCGCTTTGTCACCATCGACCCGTGCTATGTGCCCGGCCAGAACAGAGTTGCGAAAATCCTGATCGATAACGACCGCGGAAAATTCGTGCGGGATGCAGCAGGCTACCGGGCCATCGTCGACGGGTTGGGGCTGGTGCAGAGCGAAGTGCATCACGACCTGCTGCGCATTCCCTATACCCAGATTGTCATGGACGTCACGTTAGCCCCTTGAGAGCCAACACCTCGCGATGACCTTGCAAACGCGGCACTCCTCCATGCAAGCCATCGGCGCGCGCGCAGGCTTTTTCTTTCTGGCGCTCTTGCCTGTCGCGGTATGGCTAGCCAATCCGCATGTCCTGGGCAATGTCATCGGCGACGTCGATACGTGGTTCTATCTTGGCAATTTCATGGATCTTGGCCGTTTTAACGACGCCCAAATTCGTGGACTGGGCGATTACTACGTTACACGCCTGCCTTACATCTTGCCGGGATATGTCATATTCCATCTGTTTTCCCTGACATGGGCGAAAATCGTTTTCGCCTATCTGATTTATTCGGCCACGATATGGCCGCTCTATTACACATTCCGCGCCCATATGGCCGACCGCACCGCGCTGCTGGCCATCATGCTGATCGCGTCGGATATTTTCATCACGCGAGCCGTAAACTGGAACTATGTCGACGCCGGAGTGATGGCCTATCAGGCGTTGAGCTTTGCTGCGCTCACTGCTGCGAGAACCAGCTCCAAACGGCATCTGTGGGTCGGCGTCGCTGCCTTTTTCTTCACCTGTTCGATCTTTTGCCATCTAGGCTCCGCCTTTGGATTGTTTCCCCTCGCTGGCTACGCCTGGCTTTGCTTTGAGCCGACGAAACAGACGTTGCGCGCATCGCTCAAGCTCTTTGGGGCGGCAGTGGCTGGCGTGGCCGCGTGTCAGATTGTGTTTGGCGCACTGAACGTCTGGATCAACGATGGAGATTTCTTTTTCGTCCTGCTGCTCTACAAAATTGCGCAGGGAGAATCCCATACTCTGGATGCCTGGCGCTCGCCCACGCAGATCGTGCGCGACTGCTCGTGGTTGACCATTCCCTTTGCCGCCTGGGTCGCAAGTGCACTTGTGCTGGGCGCTGCCGCATTGCGGCTGATCAGGCTGGAACGGTTTCAGGCCTATGCTTTGTTGACGTCGTTTGGCCTGTGTTCGGCGCTCTATATTTCCGATTCCGCGCAGGCGACCTACTTCTTTGGCCGCTCAGGCATGTATGCCTCGCTCTATATCGTGTTCTGTTACGTCGGGATCGCGGGATTGCTGATGCGCGGCAAGCCGCATTCCCTGCGCGTCACGCTGGCCATCGGCAGTGCATTTGTTTTGTCGCTGCTCGTCCGGCTGCATTTCAACGGCACATCCATCCCGTTTCTGCCGGAACATTCAGGCGGTGTCTGGCTCGCAGGGCTGGGGATCGGACTTTTGCTGGCAGTCGGTTTTTTTATCCCGAACGTGCGAGTAAGGGCTGTGGCGCTGTGTCTGGCGGCACTGCCGACACTGTATATCCAATGGACATTCGACGACACCCGTGACGCCTATCAGGCGATCGCTACGATGCGGACATTAACGGACAACAAGCTTCCCATCATTTGGGCAGATCTCAACGACCCACTCTACCAAAGTGTCATCCTGCCGGTGACAGCCAGTTTCACCCAACGGGCATGGTGGGCGCACAAGGACCAACTTCTCAAAGCCCCGCCAGACGCCCTTGGCGGAAATATGGTGTTTGTGCTGAGCAGCACCCTGACCTCGCCGGAAAAGGTGCGAAAGCTGATAGAACCGCAGTTCGATCGCGTAATGCCGATCCATTCGCAAACATTGCATCTGTCACACGGCGATTTGTGGATCGGGGCTTTCCGTGTCTGGAACTGGATCGGCGTTGCAGGGGCCATCACGCCCGCCGACCTTCTAAAAACGCAAACTCCGGCATCACAGCTGTTCACCGTGACCGCCCGCACCGAAAACGGCTCGCGCCATGCGATTGTGGGTAAACCGGGCCAACTGACCTTCGGTCCCTATTTGTCGCTGGCCAGCGGGCGCTACCTTGTCACCATCATCTACGGCCCCAGCAGCGGCGATCAGCGTTGGGACGTCGCCGCCAAGATCAAACGAAAAGCGACCACGCTGATCGGCGGGCCGTTGCCGCCCACCACCAAATCCGACGCCCGGGTCACTGCCACACTTAACCTTCCCCACGGCGCCGTTGGCGTCGAAATTCGCACCAGATATTCAGGGGAAGGTACGCTTTCAGTCCACCGCATCGGCCTTCGGCCGCTTTTCGGTGTAACGGCACCGTCCAATGCGGCACCCTAACGCTTGACACTTTCGCCCCTGTGGTCCGAGTTTGGCCCCATGGGCCGTAACCTTCGCTTTGCCGCAATCTATGTCGCGCTTGTCGCGATGGTGCTGCGTGCGATGTTGCCTGCGGGCTTCATGCCGGGGGTGACGGCGGATGGGTCCACCATTGTGGTCTGCACCATGGATGGGCTGGTCCAGCTGCAACTGGATGCGGATGGCAAGCCCGTCAAACAAAGCCCCTTGCAGGATGATGCGCGCCACCAGCAGCTTTGCCCCTTTGCGGCGGTGGCCCAATTGGCCGGGCCAACCTCTGCCCCAACGCTGATCCCGCCCAGCCTTGTTCTCACGCTGACGCAGCAGACACTGCCGCCCACGCGCGTCGCCACGGCGGATTGGCACAGGGCGCAATCTCCCCGCGCGCCGCCTCTCGCCTGATCTCACGCGCATATCCCGTCGCTGCCCCGTAAAGGGCGCAGCACCGCATTGCCACATTTGATCGAGCGAATTGCCATGCCCGTTTTCCGGCGCCTGCGCCTTGGCGCGTCCCTGACTGTTCTTGCAGCTTTCATTGCCACCTCTGCTTCTGGCGAACACCTTCTGCCCAATACCGAAACCGTTGTGGTGACGGGGAACGCGCCCGCGGATGCGCAGCATCCCGGCCAATCCGAAGGGGTTGGCGCTGCGTCTGCGCAAAAGCGCATCAATGTCGTCAACACCGAAGATTTTCTGAAATACCTGCCGAGCGTTTTCGTGCGCAAACGCCATATCGGCGATACCCAGTCGCCGCTTGCCACCCGCACCTCCGGCGTCGGTTCCAGTGCCCGCAGCCTGATCTATGCCGATGGGATTTTGCTGTCGGCGCTGATCGGCAACAACAACACCTCGGCCTCGCCGCGCTGGGCCATGGTCGCGCCAGAGGATGTGGCACGGGTGGATGTGATGTATGGCCCGTTCGCCGCGCAATATGCCGGCAATTCCATCGGCACCGTGGTCGAAATCACCACCCGCATGCCGCAGAGGTTTGAGGTGAACGCGCGGGCACAAGGGGCACGGCAAAGTTTCAGCCAGTATGGCACGCACAACAATACCGGCACCGCGCAACTGAGCGCCGGACTTGGAGATCGGCTGGACCGCTTATCCTTTCGGCTCAGCGTCAATCACCTCGATACCAACAGCCAGCCACTCTCCTTTATCACGCTGGCGCGGCCCGCCGCCTCCGGCGCGGCAGGAACACCCGTCACAGGCGGCTTTGCGGATCGTAACCGCACCGGCGCTGCCATCGCCGTGTTGGGCGCAGGTGGGCTTGAACATCAGGTGCAGGACAATCTCACCCTGAAACTTGGTTATGACCTGACCGACAGCATCGAGGCGCGTTACACAATCAGCCTGTTCAATCAGGTCGATAATGCCACCGCATCCTCCTATTTGCGCGATGCGGCGGGCAATCCGGTCTATTCCGGCACGGTGAATATGGGCGGTTATGCCTATGCCATCGCCCCCAGCGCGTTTTCCAACGGTGTATACCGGCTGGGTCAAACCCATATCGCGCACGGTTTCTCACTCGGCGCGCAAAACAGCGATACCTTTCAATGGGACGCCACGCTGACCCTGTTCGATTTCGTGCGGGATAAACAACGCGTCCCCACCACCGCGCTGCCAACGGCCTTTTCCGGCGGTGCGGGCACGCTGACGCGGCTGGATGGCACGGGCTGGATCAACGCAGATGTGAAAGCCACATGGCAGCTCGATCCCGAACACCGCCTGTCTTTCGGCCTCCATCATGATCGCTACGAACTGGCGCAAGCCAAATTCGCCACCACCGATTGGCTCACCGGCCCGCAAGGAGCGCTCACCGCACAATCGCGCGGCAACACCGCCACCAGCGCTCTCTGGGTACAGGACAGTTGGCAGATCACGCCGCAGGTCAGAGCTGTGCTGGGCGGCAGGCTGGAACATTGGCGCGCCTTCGATGGTGCAAATTATTCTCTAACGCCTGCGCTCGATGTGGCGCAGCCCGAACAATCGGCCACGCGCATTTCGCCCAAGGCATCGCTGTCGTGGCAGGTGTCTGCGCCTTTGCGTCTTTCCGCATCTTATGGCCGGGCCTATCGCATGCCCACGGTCACGGAACTGTATCAAACGGTCACCACGGGGCAGGTTCTTTCAATCCCCAATCCAAACCTGCATCCGGAACGCGCCGATTCATTTGAACTTTCCGCAGAACACAGCTTTGCCTCCGGCAGGGTGCGAATTTCCTTTTTCGAAGAACATCTTTCCAATGCCCTGCTCTCGCAAAGCGCCCCGCTCAACGGTTCAACTACCCTGTTCAATTTTGTGCAGAACGTGGACCGGGTGCGTTCGCGCGGGATTGAAGCGGTAGCCGAGCAGACCAACGTGCTGATCGACGGGCTGGATCTTTCCGGCACCCTCACCGTTGTCGATGGCCGCATACAGGAAGATGCTGCGTTTCCCGCTGCGATCGGCAAACGCATCCCGCAACTTCCAAAGCTGCGCGCAAGCCTTGCTGCGACCTATCGGCCCGATGATGCCTGGGCGCTGTCACTGGCCGCGCGCTATAGCGACCGTGCCTTTGGCACCATCGACAACAGCGACATTAACGCCAACACCTATCAGGGTTTTGGAGGGTATCTCGTGCTGGATGCAAGAATACATTACATCATCGACGAATCCTGGAGCGCAGCTGTAGGTGTGGACAATCTGAACAATCGGAAATACTTCATCTTTCATCCTTTCCCCCAGCGTACCGTTCTGCTGGAGTTGAAATATGCCCGCTAGGCCATACATCGGACTTTTACGAAAAGGAGCACGCGCATGACACTCTCCACCAACACCAAACTCCATGCGGCGGCCATTGCGGCGCTGGCTCTGTGCGTGACCGTGGCGGGCGCCCGCGGGGCGGAAGTCACGGTCAGCGATGGCTGGATGCGGGCACTCCCCTCCGGCCTGCCGGCGGGCGGCTATTTCACGCTGCACAATGACAGCACCCAAACGCGCACGTTGACGGGCGCAAGCTCAGCGGCATGCGGCATGCTGGAGTTGCACAAATCCAGCAAGATGAGCGGCATGATGCATATGGAACATGTGGACCGGGTGGACGTTCCGGCCCATGGCACCGTGGCCTTCGCGCCAGGCGGCTACCATCTGATGTGCACGAAGCCTTCCGCCAAGATCAAGCCCGGCAACACGGTGACGGTGCGCTTCTCCTTTGCGGATGGATCGACGGTGGACGCCCCCTTTGCGGTGCGGGGCGCCACCGGCAAATAAAGCGGCCCACAAACCTGCTGACGGGCGGCGCGCATTTGGCTAGACTTAGCCCTCCGCGCGTTTTGCACGCAAAGTCATGGGTGCCCCATGTCCCAACCGCTCAGCGTTCCTCAGCCCGCCGATCAACTGCTTAGCCCAATATTGGAGCTTCGCCGCGAACAGATGTTCCCGGCGCTGGAGCCGGACGATGTTTCCCGGCTGGAGCGCTTTGGCGAACGCGCGCACTACGAGGCGGGCGAGCGCATGGTCTGCACCGGCGAAGTGTCGAAGGGGCTGTTCGTCATCCTCTCAGGGTCAGTGGAAGTTTCGCAGCACACCCAGGGCGCAGGGCGCAAAATCATTACCCTTTATGGCGCCGGTCAGTTTTTGGGGGAGCTGGCACAACTGTCGAACCGCCCCTCGCTGGTCGATGCACAAGCCGTCACGCCCACCGAGGTATTGATCATCGCGTCGCGCCGCCTGCGCGATGTGCTTGTGGAAAATGCGGAATTGGGTGAGCGGATGATGCGCGCGCTCATCCTGCGCCGCGTGGGGCTTTTACAAACCGGCAGCGGCGGACCTGTCATTGTGGGGCACGCGGGCGATGGCGATGTGCTGCGGCTGGAAAGTTTTCTTGGCCGCAACGGCCACCCGCATCAAAGGCTCGATCCGCAGAGCGACAGTTGCGCCCAAACGCTGGTGGAGAAATTCCACATTACGCCAGACCAATTGCCCATCGTGCTGTGCCCGAGCGGGCAGTTGCTCCACAACCCGTCGGAAAGCGAACTTGCGCGTTGCATCGGCCTTGTCATCCCGATAGACCCGAACACGCTCTATGATGTGGCCATCATCGGTGCGGGGCCAGCGGGCCTGGCCGCTGCGGTGTATGCCGGATCGGAAGGATTGAGCACTATCGCCGTGGACTGCCGGGCCTTTGGCGGGCAGGCGGGCGCGTCTTCCCGCATCGAAAATTACATGGGCTTTCCCACCGGCATCAGCGGCATGGCGTTGATGGCGCGCGCCTATAACCAGGCGCAAAAATTCGGTGTTGAGATGGCGATCCCCGATGAGATCACGCGTCTGCGGGTGCGGCCCGGTGGGGGCTTCGCACTCGATCTTGCCAATGACGAGGTTCTCAACGCGCGCGCCGTGATCATTGCGACAGGTGCGATGTATCGCAAACTCGATGTGCCCAACCTTGCCGCGTTCGAGGGCACATCGGTGCATTATTGGGCCTCCTCGCTGGAAGCGCGGCTCTGCGCCGGACAGGAGGTCGCGCTGGTCGGCGCCGGAAATTCGGCCGGACAAGGCGCAGTGTTTCTGGCCACCCGCGTGGCCAAAGTGTGGATGATCGTGCGCGGCCCCAGCCTGGAGGCCACGATGTCGAATTACCTGGTCGAACGCATCCGGGCGCAGCCGAACATTGAGGTGCTGACCGAAACCGAAATAGTGGCGCTTGAAGGTGAAGGCCGCAACCTGCACGCGTTGCGTCTATACAACCGCCGCACGAACGAGGAAACGCACAAGGTCCTTCAACACC
>DATJDE010000317.1:0-2245 GCA_035497595.1 Rhizomicrobium sp.
CTGATTGGCAACGATGGGCAGGGTGGCGACATTGGCCTGCTCACCGAGAATTTTGAGCTGCTCCATGGCGGCGGGGCGGCTGACGTCGAGCGAGGCCATCAGCACGCGCTTTTTCTCGCGCGTCTGGAGCATGGTGGCGAGCTTGGCGCTGGTGGTGGTTTTGCCCGAGCCCTGCAGGCCGACCATCAGGATCGGCGCGGGCGCGGAGCCAAGATCGAGCGCCGCATTTTCGGCCCCCAGAATTTCCACCAGCACGTCATGGACGATTTTGACGACCTGCTGGCCGGGGGTAACGGAGCGAACAACCTCGTTGCCGATGGCGCGCGGGCGCACCTTGTCGATAAAGTCTTTGACCACGGAAAGGGCGACGTCGGCCTCGACCAGCGCGGTGCGCACTTCGCCCAGCGCTTCCTCGACATCCGCTTCCGACAGCGCGCCACGGCCGCGCAAGCGGTCGAACACGCCACCCAGACGCGACTGCAAGGATTCGAACATCGAGCGCCCTTTCTGGCCGAACGGCCAAAGCAGTTTGGCCCCAGGGGGCGCACCTGCGCTGCCTGGGGGCGATCCTCGGCCGAGCCGGGGACCGGAAAAGACAAAGCCTTTCCGGAAAGCGGGCGTGATTTAAGCGGTGGGCGGAAGTCTGTCAAACATTCCCGGGAAACGCAGGGTTCCCGGGCGTTAGGGCTTTGCTCACCATGTCGGCTAGGTCATTTTTTAACGAATGCGTCATAAAGATTCCGCGAGCAGTATTTGACGGGGGTTACGTCTGCTGGACCGGGTTACCCATTCACATACGCCGCTGGCACATACGCCGCTGGCACATGCGCCGCTGGCCGGTTTGCCATTGACCGGTTTGCCATTGGCCCGTCTGCCGCTGGCGGGCCAGCGGCTGGGGACCAAGAACCGCCTGCTGCTGGACTATTGGCAGTCACTGCGGCAGGCCGATGGGCATGGCCTGAAACTCCCCTCCCGGTCCGACTTTAATCCGCGCCGGGTGCAGGGGCTGCTATCGACCCTGTTTCTGTTTCAGGTCTGGCCCGATGAAGGGGTGGCCTGCCGGGTGGCGGGCACCACCATCGCACGCACCCTTGGGCTGGAAATGACCGGCAAGAATTATCTCGATATGACCCCTGCCCATTTCCGCGGTGAACGGCTCAGGCGCTTCACCGCCTATGCGCGCGGGGCGGTTTCGCGCTCTTATCGTAAAATTGGGCTCGATACGGGCGAGCATTATCTGGTCGAGGAGCTTGCCCTGCCCTTTGGCGATGTCCGCGAAGACGGTTCGACCCATGTCATCGTGCATGTCGATGGGCCTGATCCCGACGCGCAGGCCCATGCGGTGGACCTGCCACGCATCCTCGGGGCACCCGCCATTCACGAAGTGTTTGCGCCGTAAGGGCCGCAGAGTCAGTTCAGCCCCAGTTCTTTCGCCAGATAGACGAACGACAGACCCCACATTTCGGCGGCTTGCCGGTGATCGGCAGCGGCCGCGTGGCCGCCTTCGGTGTTTTCGTAGAACAGCACGTCGTGGCCCTGTTCCAGCATCTTTGCCGCCATCTTGCGGGCATGGACCGGGGTGACGCGATCATCGCTGGTGGCGGTGACGAAGAACACCGGCGGATATTTTTTATCGGCGCGCACATTCTGATAGGGCGAGTAGGTGAGGATGTAATCGCGCATTTTCGGATCGGCGGGATCGCCATATTCGGCGGCCCATGAAGCGCCCGCGCCGATCTGTGTGTAGCGCAGCATGTCGATCAGCGGCACCTGACAGACGACGGCGCCGAACAGTTCGGGCCGCTGGGTCATCACGGTGGAGACCAGCAGCCCGCCGTTCGAGCCACCCATGATGCCAAGCTGTTTGGGCGTGGTGAGCCCGCGCTTTTCAAGATCCTCGGCCACGGCGGCAAAATCGTCGAACGCCTTCTGGCGATTGGTGGTCAGCGCCGCATCGTGCCAGGCAGGCCCGAATTCGCCGCCGCCGCGAATATTGGCCAGAACATAGGTGCCGCCCTTGGTCAGCCACAGCCTGCCGAAATTGGCCGAATAGCTGGGCGTGAGCGAAATCTCGAACCCGCCATAGCCATACAGCACTGTGGGGCGCGGGCCGCGGGCCTCTTTCGGGCGCACGACGAAATAGGGGATTTTGGTGCCGTCTTTCGAGATGGCTTCGAACTGCTCGCTCACAAGGCCGCTGGCATCGAAACGCGCAGGCAGGGACTTGATGGCATGCGGATGATCA
>DATJDE010000318.1:0-2568 GCA_035497595.1 Rhizomicrobium sp.
GACATGCTTCCCTCACCACGATGCCGAGTTCTTCTTCGAGTTCGCGGATGACTGTGTCTTCCGGCCGCTCGCCCTTCTCGATTTTGCCACCGGGAAATTCCCAGAGACCCGCCATGCTCTTTCCGGCGGGGCGTTGTGCAATGAGCACGCGGCCATCCGGATCGATCAACGCGCATGCTCCGACCAGAAGCAAAGGGAGGCCGGTCATGCGAGTCTCTCCAGCCTACCCATGGTGCATTAAGACCCTGTTAAAACTTGTCCGAACATTGCAACAACCTGTGTCGGCTTTGGACAAAGTGTGAATGGTAAACCCGGATTAACTGCGATAAGAGCCGTTTATCCGAATATAGCCTTCGGTGAGGTCGCAGGTCCAAACCCGCGCTTTTCCTTTGCCGATCCCCAGATCGATGGAGATTTCCACCTCCCTGCCGCTGACCGCGCGGGTGGCGGCAGCTTCGTTGTACCCGGCGCAGCGTTCACCTTTTTCAGCGACCACCTGTTTGCCGAAGGCGATTTTCAGCCGATCGCGATCCGCCGGTTCTCCGGCCTTGCCAACCGCCATGACAATGCGCCCCCAATTGGCATCGTTCCCGGCAATCGCCGTTTTCACCAGCGGCGAATTGGCGATGGAGAGCGCAATCACCTTGGCGGACTCATCGCTTGCCGCCCCCGTCACGTCGATGCGGATTTGTTTGCGCGCGCCCTCGCCGTCGCGCACCACTTGCAGAGCCAGGTTCAGCAGCAGCGCATCGAGTTTCTGCCGAAAATCGGCCAGCCGCTTGTCGCTCGCGCGTGTCACGGCTTTGTGCTGCGCGCCTTTGCCCGTGGCAAACAGCAACAGCGTGTCACTGGTCGAGGTGTCGCTATCCACCGTGATCGCGTTGAAGGAGGGCTTCACGCCGTCCGACAGCAAATCCTGCAACACCGCCGAGGACAGGCTGGCATCGGTGAACACAAAAGCGAGCATGGTCGCCATATCGGGCGCAATCATGCCCGAGCCTTTGGCGATGCCGTTGATTTTGACCGTCACGCCATCAATCTGCGCCGTTGCGGTGGCGAGCTTGGGATAGGTGTCGGTCGTCATGATGGCGTCTGCCGCGGCACGCCAGCCCCCGGCAGAGCCCTGCTCAGCCAGCCCGGCCAGAACGCGGGTGATTTTTTGGGCGGGCAAAGGCTCGCCGATTACCCCAGTCGAGGCGAGAAAAACTTCCTGCGGCTTGCAGCCCACCACGGCGGCGGCCGAATCGGCCACCTCCCGCGTCCCGGCCCACCCGGCCTTGCCGGTGAAGGCATTGGCGTTACCACTGTTCACAACCAGCGCCCGGGCTGAGGCGCCGGCGAGCCCGGCGCGGCACCAATCCACCGGGGCGGAGGAGGTTTTGGATTTGGTGAAGACACCGGCAACCTGGGTGCCGGGGGCCAGAACGGCGAGCAAAACATCGGTGCGGTCTTTATACCGCACGCCAGCCGCCGCGGTGGCGAGCCGCACCCCGGCCAGTGGTGGAAGAGCGGCAAAACGGCGAGGTGCCAAAGGCGACACGGCAGGGCCGGTTTTCCCCTTTTTTGCCGGGGTTCGGGCTTTGGCAGAGGTCCGTTTGGCTTTTACCGCCCCAGCAGCCCGCGCCGTCTTACCGGCCGCCACACGCCCCTTCACCATGATCTGAAACTCCGCTGGATGTTCGCGGATCGCGAACGCGCGGATTAGGCCGGAACTGCTTGAATTGACAAGGGGGTGAGCCGTTCTTATCTCTCCCACCGCGCGCATCGGGCGGGTGCTTTGGCGTTTGCCCAGCCGCGGCAGCCGGGACAGTGATCGGCACGACTTAACCCGGCCATAGAGGCCCCACGAGGACGTTCATGTTCCAAGCCCTTGCGAAGCGATTCTTCGGCTCTTCCAATGAGCGCAAGCTGAAGCAGTTCTATCGCAGGATCGACGAGATCAACGCGCTGGAATCCCGTTTCCTGCCGATGAGCGATGACGAGCTCAGGGCCATGACGCCAGCCTTCCGCGAACGCCTGGCCAAGGGCGAGACGCTGGATAATCTGCTGCCGGAAGCTTTTGCCGTGGTCCGGGAAGCGGCCAAGCGCACCCTAGGCCAGCGCCACTTCGACATGCAGCTCGTGGGCGGCATGGTGCTCCATGCGGGCCACATCGCCGAAATGAAGACCGGCGAAGGCAAGACGCTGGTGGCCACCCTTCCGACCTATCTGAACGCGCTGAACAGCAAGGGCGTGCATGTCGTCACCGTGAACGACTATCTCGCCAGCCGCGACGCCGAATGGATGGGCCAGGTCTATCGCTTTCTCGGCATGACGGTCGGCTGCATCGTGCATGGCCTCTCCGATGAAGAGCGTAAAGCCGCTTATGATTCCGACATCACCTATGGCACCAACAACGAGTTCGGCTTCGACTATCTTCGCGATAACATGAAGTATTCGATCGAAACGATGTCGCAGCGCCCGCACGCTTACGCCATTGTCGACGAAGTGGACTCCATTCTGGTCGACGAAGCGCGCACTCCGCTGATCATTTCGGGCCCGTCGGAAGACCAGACGGAGGTTTATCGC